>JAWLGC010000105.1:0-8923 GCA_041685265.1 Desulfomicrobiaceae bacterium
TCTACTTTCCAGCCATCATGGCCGCAATATCTTCGCCTACCGTACCGATGGGTTTGATATCAAATTTCTCCACAAGCACTTTGGCCACGGCCGGAGACAGAAATGCCGGAAGGGTGGGGCCGAGGCGGATGCCCTTTACGCCCAGGGCAAGCAGAGCAAGCAGCACGGCCACAGCCTTCTGCTCGTACCAGGCGATGTCGTAGGACACGGGCAGATCGTTGATGTCGTCCAGGCCGAAGACTTCCTTGAGCTTCAGGGCGATGACGGCCAGGGAGTAGGAGTCGTTGCACTGCCCGGCATCCAGGACGCGGGGGATGCCGCCGATGTCGCCCAGATTGAGCTTGTTGTAACGGAACTTGGCGCATCCTGCCGTGAGGATGATGGTGTCTTTGGGCAGATTTTCAGCGACTTCTGTATAGTACTCGCGATTTTTCTGCCGACCGTCACACCCGGCCATGACCACGAACCGCTTGATGGCTCCGGATTTGACCGCATCCACCACCTTGTCGGCCAGGGCCAGAACCTGATGATGAGCAAACCCGCCCACGATGGTGCCGGTCTCGATCTCCGTGGGAGCGGGACAGGACTTTGCCTGGGCGATGATGGCGGAAAAATCCTTGGCTCCGCCTTCAGCCCGTTCCGGGATATGCACGGCTCCCTCGTATCCCACCACCCCGGTGGTGTAGAGACGATCCAGGTAGGTGTTGCTCTTCTTCAATGGTACCAGACAGTTGGTGGTCAGCAGGATGGGGCCGTTGAAGGATTCGAATTCCACATTCTGGCGCCACCAGGAGCCGCCGTAGTTGCCAACGAAGTGGGAGTACTTCTTGAACGCCGGATAGTAGTTGGCCGGCAGCATCTCACCGTGGGTGTACACATCCACGCCAGAGCCTTCGGTCTGCTTCAAAAGCTCCTCCATGTCCTTAAGGTCGTGACCGCTGATAAGAATACCGGGATTGTTGTTCACCCCGATATTCACTTCGGTGATCTCGGGATTGCCGTAAGTAGTGGTGTTGGCCTCGTCCAGCAGAGCCATGGTGGTCACGGCCATGTCACCGGCCTTCATAACCAGACCGATCATCTCGTCCACGGACAGTTCTTTGGTGGTGGAGGCCAGGGCCTCGAGCATGAAATTGTCGATCTCCGGCTTGCGGAACCCGAGAACCGCAGCATGTTCGGCGTAGGCCGCAATGCCCTTGAGCCCGATGATCAGCAGTTCGCGCAGGGAGCGGACATCCTCATCTTTCGTGGCCAGAACTCCTACAGTGCGGGCTTTTTCCGCAAAATCGGCCATCTCGCCGGACCAGGTGGCGGCATCGGGCAGGGGTTCGGCAAAGTCCTTGCCGGTCTCGGCCTTATACGCGGCAAGAAACGTTTCCCTCAACTTGTCACGACGGGCCAATCCCTCCCGGATCATACCTTCGAACCGGGCGTCATCCCAGTTGGCATTGGTGATGGTGGCAAAAAGACCCTGGAGCACGAACTGGTCGTTGGTACGGTCCGGCTCTCCAAGTTCCTTGAGCTTTTCTCCGTACACGGCAATGCCGCGCAGCACGAAGATGAGCAGATCCTGCAGGTTGGCGGTTTCCTCGGGCTTGCCGCACATGCCTTTGACCGTGCAGCCGGTATTCTTGGCCGTTTCCTGACATTGAAAGCAGAACATGAAAATTCTCCTTGGTTACAAATGTTTCGTTTGCAAAATTTCCTGACGACACTCTCTATTTGCAAAATCCGTTTTCCCGGTGTTTTATCACGATCATCTCGGCCAACTCTTCCACCGCAAGCAGCGTATCCTTTGTTGGAAATCCTTTGCACAGCACCGAGTCCAACACTTCCGCCCTGAGATTCGGAACCATGCCTCATCTAACGATTTTTGCGGTTGTAATCTCGGCCGGGCTTTGCTCCGCAGCCAGTACCAGAACAGCTCTGACAGTGAGAGCACGCCGTTTGGGTGCAGAAAGATCTTTGGCGTTTTTATTCATGACTCTCTTAAGAAAGTGATTAATAACTTACTTTCGATTTGATAACAATATTGTCCATGCACTCTCGGCACATTTTTATCAAAAAAGCCAAGCCATTCATTTTCACGACTGGAAGCTTGTCACATCAACCCATACTAAAAATAATTCCGGCAGGGTGAAACGACATACTGGACGTTCCCTTGCCTGACATGTCCCACAAGCAAGAGGCCGTATCCGGTAAAAAAAGGGAAAAAAGGGGGCCAGGCAGATTATACACACAATCCCGGCCTCATCCGCATCTTCCCCTCGTCCCCCCATTTCCCTGCTCCTCACTCCTCCGGCTGCAGACAAAAAAAAGCCCGGGCTCCAGAAAAAACTTCGGAAGCCTCAGGCTCATACATAAAATTCCCACAACCGACATCAAAAGGACGCACGCATCCCCGGGAACACACAATATTCCCCCTGCGGTCACAATTCCTGATCAGTCGTCGCCCTTCATGCCCCCTCTATCCCGGGGCCAGCCGCTTGAGCGTACACAGACCCGTCACTCCCTTGAAGCCGTGAGCCGGCCGATCTTTCCGCCTGGGCACCTTCTCCTGCAGCACCCGCCCCACTCGCTCCACATACGCTCTGGACCCGATCACTCCGGAATCCGAAAAGTAGCGGCACCGGTACCGGAACAGCTCCACATCACCCAGAACGTACTCCCGCTTGCGCTCCTGACTGACCACGTCCTCATCCAGGCTCGCTCCTTTTCCTGTATCCACGGCCCCGGTTTCATAAACGAACGCCCGGTAGCACCGGAACCGCTCAGACGCATCCGCACCCATGTCACCGTGTCCGAAATCCAGACTCAGAAAATCCCCCCGGTTCCCGGACTGCACATGGTATCCCAAAGAACACCACCGATACTCTTCAGGCCTGATCACGATTCCGGCCCGAACCGGATTCAGGTCGATGTAGGCCAGACAGTTGAGCAGGGCGTCGCCGTCCTCCACGACCAGACTCTTGAACCGGTCCCCCCACAGATATCCTCGTCGGTCATTGCGCTTGTTGTAGGCCTTGGAAAAAGACTCTTTGAGCTCCTTGGAAAACTCCGACAGCGACGACCACTTTTTCCGCAGCTCCTCGCTTTTTCCGGCCGGAAAAATACGTTTTTCCCCGTACCGCACCCGGAAACGCCGACGCAGATCCTCTTCCGATATATGCTCGGCCGGAAACATGCGCAGCAGGATGTGGAAATGGTTGTCCATCACGCAATAGCCCAGAATTTCTGTAAAATAAATCTGCGCGAGGGTCTTGAGCCTGGTGACGAAATCATCCTTGTCCACGGCATCAAAGGGCAACCCGTCAAGGGCACTCCTTGAGATGACATGATAGACTGTGGGAACATCGGTGACCAGAAGGCGGGGAAGGCGAGCCATGCAAAAAACCTCCGTGCTTGAAATAAACGGATACCGGCCCTGTAGCATGAAAATTCGGGGTATGCCAGCATTATGCGCCTGTCCCTATCCCTACTGTCCCTGTTATCATTATCACCGCTCCAGACCAAAATCTTCGTCGGTCAACGAAGACGTATATTCATCCATCGCGCCTTCCGCTTCTGCTGGATCGGGGACCTTGGCCAAATGAATCAGGGCGTCCCCCTCATGGACCAGGGGGAGGGTCAGCTGGCCGATGACGACCCCGGCGAAGGGGGCCGGAACATCTTCACCCGCATCGCCGATTGGATCGCTTATCATGCCCAGATTGGCTCGTTTTTTCACCATATCACCAAGACGCACTTGGCGCGAAAAAATACCGCTCATGCTGGCCCGAACCCAACTGGTTCGGTCGGTGACTATTGGTTCGTACCTCTTATTCCGGCGGTTCGGGGGCAGCATGCCGATATGGCGCATGACCCGCAGTACGCCACGCAAGCCCACCCGGATGGCGTTTTCGTTGAAATAGAGGGCCTCGCCGCCTTCATAAACCAGTACCGGTTTGTCCAGGGCGGCAATCGCTTCCCGCAGCGATCCTTCACGCAATTCCGAGGGGACAACGATGGGAGCCGCGAAGGCATTAGCCAGCTCCATGGTCCTGGAGTCATCGAGACAGGCGCGGATCTGGGGCAGGTTGGTGCGGAAATTGGAACCGGTGTGCAGGTCGATACCGAAATCACTGCGCGCGGCGATTTCATTCATAAAAAGGTGTGCGACCCGGCCGGCCAACGATCCCTTGCTGACCCCGGGGAAGGAACGATTCAGATCGCGGCGGTCGGGCAGGTAGCGCGAACGCTGGATAAAGCCGAACGGATTGACCACCGGAACGGCCAGCAGGGTGCCGCGCAGATGACGCAGACTGCGGCTGTTAAGCAGCCGGCGAATGATCTCGACGCCGTTAATTTCGTCACCGTGGACAGCGGCACTGACAAACAGGACCGGCCCTACTGTGCGGCCATGAACAACCTGGACCGGCAGGTTCACCTCGCTGCTGGTGTAGAGTTTGGCCATCGGCAGTTCTACCGTCGCCCGCTCGCCGGGTGCGATGCTGGTCTCGCCGAATGAGTAGCTTTTTGCCTTTGTCATCCGCGGCCCCTGGTTTTTGTTTTGCCCGGCTTGGCCTGGGCTTCTATGAATTGATAAATCATGCCGGCCACATCCGTACCAGTTGCCTTTTCAATCCCTTCGAGGCCGGGAGATGAGTTGACCTCCATGACCACCGGACCGTGGTTGGCACGCAACAGGTCGACACCCGCGACATTGAGCCCCATTATTTTGGCTGCACGCACGGCCGTTGAGCGCTCCTCCGGGGTCAGCCGGGCCAGGCTGGAAGTGCCGCCCCGATGCAGATTGGACCGGAATTCCCCCGCTTTCCCCTGGCGTTTCATCGCCGCAACGACCTTGCCGCCGACAACGAAGCAACGGATATCGGCTCCCTTGGCCTCCTTGATGAACTCCTGCACCAGAATCTGTACCTTGAGGCCGCGGAAGGCCTCGATAACACTGCTTGACGCCGTATCGGTCTCCGCGAGCACGACCCCGATCCCCTGGGTGCCTTCCAGCAGTTTGATCACCAGCGGCGCCCCGCCGACCATACTGATCAGATCATCGGTGTACTGAGTGGAATGGGCAAAGCCGGTCACCGGCAGACCGATTCCCTTGCGGGCCAGCAGCTGCAGGCTGCGCAACTTGTCCCGGGAACGGGTGATGGCCACCGATTCATTGACACTATAGACCCCCATCATCTCAAACTGACGCAGGGCCGCAGTGCCGTAATAGGTGACGGAGGCACCAATGCGAGGGATCACGGCGTCCACCCCTGTGATTTCTTCACCCTTGTAGTGTATTGTCGGCCGCTGACTGACGATGATCATGTAGCAACGCAACGGGTCGATCACCCGCACCTCGTGGCCGCGGGCTTTGCCGGCTTTAACCAGGCTCTGGGTAGAGTACAGCTTGGGATTACGCGATAAAATAACAATATTCATAAAACCTCACCCTTGTTGGTTTCAGCTGCCGACAGGCGGCCGCACAGATAGGACTGATCCGGAAGTACCAGCATGTCGCTCATAGCGGAACGCCCCAGCAGCATACGGAAACGCATATTTTCCCGACTGGTCAGGCTGATCTCAATGGTCCGCAAGCAGAGGCCAAGGCGGATGGCTGTCTGAATGATGTAGCGCTCTTCTCGGTGTCCGCCTGAATCACTAATGATACGTTTATCATAAACCGGAGCAATACAGATCAGCTCCGGCTTTTGCTGTTTGCGTAAGGGGTGAACACCAAAACGAACCTTGGACCGACCGTTTTCACAATAGGGTTCGACAAAAAAAGTATGCAGGGCCGAAGTGCGCGCTCCGGTGTCGATTTTAGCCTTGATCCTGCGGATGCCCAGATCGGGCAGGCTCAGCCATTCCCGCCAGCCGACTTTTTGTCTTTCATTGTTCATCGGTAGCCGAGTCCTGTGGTTCTATATCCTGCGCGAGTGAAATACAGGTCGCCAACATCGGCTCGGTGACCCGGCAGTAATTTCTGAAAATACTCTGGCTGAGAAGCGCAAAGGAGGTTTCCATATCTATCAGAATATATCCCTGCTGATAAAATTCACGTCTTATCTCCTCAATCTCGTCGGAGAACAAACGCTTGCGGCCGGCACATTTTCGCAGCAGCTTCATTGAAATCCGGAAGCGCCCCCTTGCCTTGCCTCCAAGAGGGGTCCGGTAGAGTTCGGCCAGCTGTCGAACGATCTTCGTAACGTCCATGAATTGCTTCTCCATCGGCTACCTGGTCACTTTCTTGCCAGCTGATTACTAACTGAAGTTACGCACTCCGTAGATTCTGGCCGCATTGGAAGCAGTCATTCCCGCGAACGCGGAAATCTCAGCGCCGATGGCAACGCCCGACATTGCCACCAATTTCAAGATTTCCGTTTTCACGGGAATGACTGCTGGAAAGTACGGGCGTTGCACTCAAGGACACTGGTCAGGACAGGCTGCGTAACTTCAGTTATTAACAAGAAAAATCATCTTAAACCAAACCCATTTTGAAAGCTTGAGTTTTTTCTCAGTTTTTGTCATACGATTTTTCTAACAAAAAAACCATAAAAATAAAATTCTTAAACTAGACCTCGAAAAATGGGCTTTGGATATTGACGACCTGGGAAAGCTTCCCCTGGAGTCAGACAAGCCGCGAACACGTGAGCGTTTTTTGGCTCTCTATTTGATCGCTCAAGGCTCTTGCGCAACACGTGTTGCTTCTCAGGTAGGCCGCGATCCCCAGACATTAATGAAATGGATCAACTTGTTTACCTCAAAAGGCCCAGAGGCTCTTTATTATAGAAAAACTGGTGGCCGCCGCCCTTTAGTCCAGAAGTTGTAGAGTCTATAAAAACTCTGGTCTTAAATGACTGCGACGACGCTGCAACACAAGAACAGGGTCAGGCAGATTATACACACAATCCCGCCCTCACCCGCATCTTCCCACTTATTCCCCTTTTTCCCTGCTCCTCCCCCCTCCGGCTGCAGACAAAAAAAGAGCCTGCTGTCCCGAAAAACTTCGGAAGCCGCAGGCTCATACATGAAATTCCCACAACCGGCATCAAAAGAGCGCACCCATCCCCGGAAACGCACAATATTTCCCCTGCGGGCACAATCCCGGGTCAGTTGTCGATCTTCATCCCCCGTCTATCCCGGGGCCAGCCGCTTAAGCGTACACAGACCGGTCCACGGCCTTGAAGCCGTGAGCCGGCCGCTCTTTTGTGCCTTTCAAAAAACTCCGGGCATCAAAATAGGTTTGGTTTAGTTCGACAGGAAAAATCTAAACATTCCTCAGCTATTCGCGGTTATCCTTTCTCGGGCTTTACGCAGTTCTGGCCGAAGTTCACGCGGTGCTTAAATTCGTCCCATCAGTAACAGGATAAACACGATCAGAAGAATAATCCCGGCGCCAGTGCTGGGATAATAACCCCAACGTCTGCTGTGGGGCCATGTCGGCAAAGCGCCGACAAGTACGAGCACAAGAATGATGATGAGGATTGTTGCCATGAGTTATCTCCTTTTTTTCCGGGCAAAGCCGGGATAAATCCTGCGGGTGCACGATCCGGTTTTGCGCAGAGAGTGACGACTTATTTGTTGAGCTTTGTAAACTTCGCACCTGTCAGCGAGGCATCGACCATCAGCCCCTCGGGACTGAAGACAAAGGCGACCACCGGGTCCTTGAGCGAAGTGGTGTCCAGTCTCCTGCCGCCACCGACATTGACGAAGGCGACATTGCCGGTGACGCCGACTTCCCAGCCGTCGATCCGGACAAAGTCATCAAGAGCCTTCTGGGTCATGAAAGCGATAATGATGTCCATTTGTTCCGCACCAAAGGTGAAACCATAGGATCCGGCAACAAGATTGTAGTACCCTGTGGTCTTGCCTCCGACTCGAAGGGCCCCCTGACCGTATGTCCCACCAAGAATAAATCCGGCCTTGGTGACGTCGGACATGATCAACAGGGCTTTTGCCTGTTTGGCGATCTCTTTGCCGCCGTTGACCTCTTTGTAAAAGCGTTCCAGCGTCATGTCGGCGTGCGTATCGATTTCATCGCCTGTTTTTGCCATGGCCATGCTTGAAGACAAGCAAATCGTCGCCAAGGTTACAAAGAAAAATACCGAGTGAATCTTTTCAATCATGCGTTTCTGTGTACATTTTTTCATGGTATCCTCTTGGTTATATTATACATCCTTTTTGAGAACTATTCATCCTGGTTTACCTGCAAAAAGTCAAAGCATGCCAAATCATAGCGGCTTGTTTCCATGCCCTGCACGTGCGTTCCATGGACCGGTCAATATCTGAAGATGGCCGCCAGGCCAGTTTTGCCGGGCATGTGCTCGGTCGGCATGACCAGGACCTGGCCACCCATTGTGTCGACCAGTTCGCCAAGTTCGTCGAGCAGATCAGCCACGCCCGGGTCGTCCATGTCCGCCAGTTCGTAATTGCCGGTGTCGCTCACGATGCGGCCGGGAATTATGTGTTCGGATTCGAGCAGCAGTACCCCGACTCGACCGGCAGAAGCCGCTTTCAGAGTCTCGCCTAGATTGTCGCTGCCGAGACCGTGAGATTTGGCCTCCGTGAATTCGTCGACAAGTGTCTTCAACCATGACTTCTACCGAAAATGAAAACCAAGTCCAGCCTCTCTTGGATGTTATTTCAAGTGCTGACTACCATATTCCTTTTGCGCCGGTCACGAATAGCATACGGAATCGGAATGACTGGTCAAATTCACCGGAATACGCATCCGTCAGAACAGGATCAGACAGAGTATACACACAATCTCACCCTCACCCACATCCCCCCATTTCCCTGCTCCTCCCCCCTCCGGCTGCAGACAAAAAAAGAGCCTGCTGTCCCGAAAAACTTCGGAAACCGCAGGCTCATACATAAAGATTCTCTCAACCGGCATCAAAAGAGCGCACCCCCCGGCAACACACGATATTTC
>JAWLGC010000106.1:0-8878 GCA_041685265.1 Desulfomicrobiaceae bacterium
GTCCTGAAAAGACCGCCTTTCGAAGCCCCGCAGACTGCCGACCCAGACCCACTGTCATTCGGGGAGTTTTCAATTTTCAGTTCGAGATCCCACTGCCTTTGTTTTTTTCAATCTGTACTCCATGGTCCGGCGCCGGGGCTGAAATCCGGAATCTTCTATCAGGCGGCGCAGTTCAGGTTCCGGAAGCCTGAACCTGACGTCGGCTGCGGCCACGACGTTTTCCTCGATCATGGTTGATCCGAAGTCATTGGCACCCCATTTCAGGGCCAACTGCCCGATCATGGGCCCCTGGGTGACCCACGAGGCCTGGATATTGGGCACATTATCCAGGAACAACCGACTCAGAGCCAGAAACTTGAGGTATTCCACCGAGGAAACCTCAATTTTTTCCAGCCTGGTATTAGCGGGCTGAAAGGTCCAGGGAATAAAGGCCGTGAAGCCGCCGGTACGGTCCTGGACCTCCCTGATGCGCTCCAGATGCAGAAGCCGCTCTTCAAGGGTTTCGATGTGGCCGAACATCATGGTCGCCGTGGTCCGCATCCCCTGGGCATGGGCGGTTTCCATGATCTCCAGCCACCGGTCGGCCCCGCACTTGTTCGGAGAGATCTCGGATCGGACCCGATCCACCAGAATTTCCGCGCCTCCGCCCGGGATGGAATCCAGCCCGGCTGTGCGCAGAGCAGCTATAATCTCGGCAGCAGTCATCCCGGTCTTTTCAGTCAGATAATGGATCTCGGGCGGAGAAAACCCATGTACGGCCACTGCGGGAAAATGCTCCTTCAAAAACGCCAGCATATCGGTATAAAAAGAGAGCTCCAGATCCGGATTCATCCCTCCCTGGAGCAGAATCTGGTATCCGCCCATCTCCTCGGTCTCGGCAACTTTTCGGGCCAGCTCTTCCTGACCGAGCACATACGCCCCGGCAGCTCCCGGACGACGGAAAAACGCACAGAAACGGCATTCCGACACGCACACATTGGTATAATTGATATTTCGATCCACAATATAGGTCACCACGGAACCTGGATGCATGGACATGCGCCGGGCATGGGCCAGCTTTCCAAGGGAAAACACATCTTCCCGCTTCCACAGTTCCAGGGCTTCCTGCCGGGTCATTCTTGCGCTCATAAGCTCTCCATTGGATTGATTTTCAGACCACGGAAGCTACCCCCGGCCCCTGCCCCGGTCAAGAGCAGCCCGGAGATGACGGTTGACAACAGCTTGCCCTTGAATAGAAAGTCAGATTTTTTGCCGTAACCACAGAACAAGGAACCCCATGTCCCGTAACCTCGCCTTTGAATGCCGCATGTGCGGCCAGTGCTGCCTTGGACAGGGCGGCATCGTGGCCTCCGCCCCGGAACAGAAACGACTTGCCGAACATCTGGGCTGCTCGGTGCAGGAATTTCGGGACCAGTACACCGAACAGGCCGGCGCCAAGACCGTGCTCCAATGCAGTCCTGACGGATACTGCCGCTTTTTTTCGGAAAACGGCTGTTCAGTGCACGTTGCCAAACCGGACATCTGCCGGGCCTGGCCGTTTTTTCGGGGCAACCTGGTGGACAAAACGAGCTGGGAACTTGCCCAGGATTACTGTCCGGGCATCAATCCGGATGTGCCTCACGAGGAATTTGTCCGCCAGGGCCTTGAGTACCTGCGCACCAACCACCTGGACAAGGAAGGACGGCCCGACGAGGCCAATGCCCTTTACATCAGGGATCTGAGCTGAGGACCCGGCCATGCAGATCAAGGAATGCTACTCCATCCTGCACCTGCCCATGGGCGCCGGGCAGGAAGACATCAAAAAGGCGTATCGGGCTCTTGCCTTCAAGCTCCATCCGGATCTGAACCCGGGGGACGCCAGGGCGGCCGACGAATTCACCAGGCTCAATCAGGCCTATGTAACCCTGAAAAACCACCTGGAAAAGCATGGAGAGCCGTCCACAAGCAGGAAAGGAGGCGCCAAAGCGTCTCCCCGCACCAGGCGCAGCATTTTCAAAAACAATGAAAGCCTGAGCGATATCCTCGAAGACCCCTTTGCCCAGGAGGTTTTCGAGGATATCCTGAAAAAAGCCAGAGCCAAGGCCAGACAGTTCCGGGAGACCACCATCCCTGCCCTGAAGTCCAGAACCGCTCTGGCCCGGGTAAGGGAGCAGGCCGTCGAGTCCCTGCAGAATATTTTTGCGGGCCTGCTCAAGGACCACAAGACCATCCGCACCGAGGCCCGCAATCTGATTCCGGGCGGACATGTCCGATTCGTGGTCAGGGAAGGAAGCAGCGGAACTCCCCGATCCTACGAGATCACCCTCCCCCCGCACTTCTCCCCCAACCGCCCGGTCCGACTCAAACGACTGGGAAAAAAGCTGGGGCCCTTTCGAGGCGACCTGTACCTGACCGTGATGCCGAAATGATTTTGTAATACCGTTTTTATTTTACTGAACTGAAGCTACGCACGTCTCAATCTTCTTCAAGGCAATGGGACCGATGAGACCTCTATGCCCCATCCCCCTCTTCCTTTGCGCTCTTCGCGTCCTTCGCGGTAAGATTTTTTCACCGCGAAGGGCGCAAAGAAACGCGAAGGGGGAGAGTGCGTAACTTCAGTTATTTTACTGAACTGAAGCTACGCACTCTCCCGAAAAGCTCTTTTGACTCTTCTCTGCGTTTCCTCCTCTGCGGCTCTGCGGCTCGAGGCCCGGCTTCCGGGCCGGGCGTGCAGAACACGTCACACATATTCAACCTGGTACGAATATATCTCCGGCTGTTCAACACGCCCGCTCGCAAAGCCTCGCTTGAGCCGCAGAGCCGCAGAGAAAAAGCACGCTGAGGGAAGAAAAAAGTGTTCAATTCAAGGGCAGGTGCGAAACGTCAGCTGCTCAGCATGTTGAAACTCGCGCAGCGCATCAAAAAAGCCACTGCCTTGAATCGTTCAAGACAGTGGCTTTTTTTTTCAAACAAGACAAAATCCCAGAATCCCAGAATCCCAAAATCCCAAAATCCCAGAATCCCAGAATCCCAGAATCCCAGAATCCCAAAATCCCAGAATCCCAGAATCCCAGAATCCTTTTACATCGCGTCGCTCGCGTCCAGTTCCTCGATCTGTTTGCTCACTTCAGCCTGAAGCTCTTCAGGCAGGCCCATGATGTCCACATTCAGAAAGCCGCGCACAATAGTGGCCGTGGCTTCGTCTTCATCCAGTCCCCTGGCCATGAGATACTCGATCTCTTCCTGAGCGATCTTGCCCACTGCGGCCTCGTGGGAGAGCTCCACCCCGGTCACAGAGCCCTGCAGTTCGGGAATGGCGTGCATAAGGCCGTTGCCGAGGATGAGCCCCTTGCACTCCAGGTGCCCCCGGGCCGGGACCGCATTGCCGATGATCTCGCCGCGGTTGATGATGGTCCCGCCGGTGGTGATGTTCCGGGAGATGATCTCACCCTTGGTGTTGGGCGCATTGAGCACGATACGGCTGCCCGTATCCACATGGGATCCTTCCGGGGCCACGATAACCGAGTTGAACCGGGCCACGGCACCGGGGCCGTTCAGATAGATGGTCGGATAGGACTCCACCGAATGCACCGGCTTGAGCAGGATGTAGTTGTTCAGCAGCACACCGTCCTCTTCCACAAATCCCACAGTGCGCGGCCGGACATTGACCTCTTCGCCCCAGTTGTGGACCATGGTGAAGGTCAGCCTGCCGCCCTTTTTGATGTAGAATTCGGAAATACCGAGGTGCATGGCCGACTTCACCCCGTGGGAGGTGGCGCAGCCGGTGATGATGTGCAGTTCTGAATCTTCTTCCACCACCACGATGTTGTGGACGTTCTGGCCGACATTCTCACCCTTGATGAACAGGCAGGACTGCACCGGATCGGAAACTTTGGCACCCTTTTCCGTGCGGATGAAATATCCCCCGTGCAGGGGACCCTTGGCTGCCTGCCGGGTGTATTCGTCCTTGTCCGGATCAACAGCCTTCCAGTAATATTCCGGGAGTCCGTCATACTTTTCCAGGGCGTCCGAGATGCCCAGAACCTCTACACCGGGCTGGGAGGATTTGCAGTGCACCCTGGACTGATCGATCTGCAGATAGGTACCGCTGCGATCATGTTCCTCCACATCAACACCGGCCATAAGAAGCTGCTGCCTGTCCTCGGCGCTGAGGGTGCGCAGGTCGTCCAGAAGCGGGCTCTCTGCCCCTTCGAACCTGTACTTTTTCAGATCGACCAGAGGCTCTTTATTGATCAGTTCAGACATCTGACACACTCCTTGTACCCATACTGGCTGATATGATCCAGAATATCCCGGGGCCTTGCTTCGCAGCACAGATTCCCGTCGTACATGACCCGACCCCGGTCGGCGTTGACGTAGTCAAGGATATATCCCGTATGGGTGATGATCAGACCGGATACGCTGTGCCGGGCCCGGATCTCCTTCATGGTGGCCAGCGGATCAGGCTCAGAGGGGCCGTCCAGCAGGGCCCGGGCGGTCTTGCCGATAAGGGACATGTTTTCCAGATCCACGCCGGACTCGGGCTCGTCAAAGAGCACCAGATGGGGCTGCTGGGCCATGAGCTGCAACAGCTCGGACCGCTTGATCTCCCCGCCGGAAAAGCCGGAGTTGATATCCCGCTCCAGAAAATCCTCGAAATTGACCTGCTTGGCCATGGAAGGCACGTCAATGGTCCTCCCCCTGGCGCACATCTGGACCAGATGCTCGGTCTTCAGACCGTGGATGGTCGGGGGACGCTGAAAGGACATTCCGATCCCCAGCCGGGCCCGCTCATACGTGGGCATGTGGGTGATATCGTGGCCGCGGAAAGTGATCTTTCCCTGGACCACGTCATAGCCGCCAAACCCCATCAGGGTCATGAGCAGCGTGGTTTTCCCGGAACCATTGGGGCCGAACAGGATAAAAGTCTCCCCTTCGGCGATCTTGAGGTCGATCCCTTTGAGGACCTCTTTTTCCCCAATGTTCACGTGCAGATCTTCGATCTTGAGCATGGGTGTTTCCTTTGAATGAGTTAAAGGCTCACTTTGATTTAATGGAATAGAGTAATGACCGGGAAAAGCGATTAAGACAGGGGGGGGAAAATGTCCAGAGGAGGAGAGGGGGGGATGAAATTTTGAGTTTTGAGTGAAAGAGCGGGAAGAAGAAGTTTTGAGTTCTGAGTTCTGAGCTGAAGTTACGCACTCCGCCTTGGCTTGGCCCGATCAGTCTTTAGGACTGACGCCTTTGGGGGCAACGCCTATATTTTCCAGCAGTCATTCCCGTGAAAACGGGAATCTTGGACTTGCGGGCAATGTCGGGCGTTGCCACCGGCGCGGAGATTCCCGCGTTCGCGGGAATGACTGCCTCTTATAAGGCCGATACCTGCGGAGTGCGTAACTTCAGTTCTGAGTTCTGAAAATACGAAAGGAAACGATAAAGGATCACCCCAGGAGCAGCCTTTTGTCCAGCTGAAGGATCTCCGCCAGTTTTGCAGCATTCTTCTTTCCGATGGAACGTTTTGCATTTTCCATCTCGGAAATATGGCGTTGCGGAATCCCGGACAGTTCAGCAAGACGAGCCTGAGTCAGCTCAGCACGATGACGGGCCCCACGCAAGGCATGACCGGCCTCCGAACCCTGCTCAAGCTCTGGAAAGGCATCCCTCCACGGCACAGAACCCGACGTATCCGTGAATCCGAGCCGTTTCATAGCCCTAATCGCCTTCTCCCTGTTTGCAGCAGGCCCGGTCAGGCAAATCTGGACCGAATCAGTAGGGTGCTTTTTCGTGTGTTCCAACATAGGTCACCTCGATCAGTTGAATTTCTCCCCGTACTTCCTCCCACACAGCGACATAGGTCGGATTGCCTTTTTTCAAATGACAATGGTGGCGCCCAGGAGCGAGCTTCCCATAATTGGGCCATTCTCCACGCACAGGCCCCGTGGTTTCCAGCTCCTGCATGAGAAAAATAAGACGGCTGCGCACATTTGCCGGCAGGCGAGAAAGCTTCTTGAGAACTTTCGTTTTAATATTCACAGTCCAGGACATAGTCAATACCTTTTTTTGGTATAAAAAAATCAAGACACCCGCTGCAGGTACCCTCTTCAACTCACAACTCAAAACTACCCCTTATAGCAGTCCTGACACCGCTTCTCATCCTTAAAAAACGGCAGCATGAGCATCCCCGCGACGAATCCGCCGATATGGGCCCACCAGGCCACGCCGGCCCCGGTCTGGGCGACGTGGGAAGAGACGCCGGAAACAAGCTGCATCAGAAACCACAGGGCGAGGTAAAACACGGCCGGAAGCTCCACAAAAAAAGGAATGATGAACACGGGGATCAGGGTGAACACCTTGGCATGCGGGAAGAGAATAAAATACGCCCCCATAACCCCGGCGATGGCCCCGGATGCGCCCACGATGGGAATGGTCGAATCCAGATTAAAAACCATATGCGCCACCAGGGCGGCCAGCCCGCTGAACAGATAAAAGACCATAAACCGTCCCGGCCCCATGACATCCTCGACATTGTCGGCAAAGATCCACAGGGTCCACATATTGAACAGGAAATGGAACCAGCCGCTGTGCAGAAACATGTGGGTCAGAAAGGAAATCCCGCCCCCGGCCGGATACCCCATCCACTCCCCCCACAACGGATCCGTAAACCGGGCAGGAACCACCCCCAGAAGATGAAAGAGCTGCACCATTTCCTGCCGGGACAGCCCGAGCTCATACAGAAAAAAAAGGGTATTCACCGCAATGATAGCGAACACCATATAAGGCCGATGCCGGCTGGGGATGTTATCGCGAATGGGGAACATAAGATTTTAGGGGTTTGGGTTAGAAAACAAAATGGACGCAGTGGACCGAGTAGACGGAGTGGGCGCCGACTACGGGAACATTATCGCAACATTTATCAAAATAACACCTGTTCCTTCTCAACCCCTTTCTGCATCCTCTCCAGCCAGCAGTCCAGCAATTCCACATACACGGGGATATGCTCATATATCCCCTGAGCAACCCCTTCATGGTAGGTATGGGGGGTCATATTCCGATCATCGACCATGGCAAAGGCCTGAACTACCTCATGCTCTTCAAGAAGTCCCGCCTGGAGACAATTTCGGATCACCCCTTTGGGTGAGGCAACATCAAGTCCTTCGATAGCTCGAAGGTACTCTTTGGCTGCTTTCCACGTGGCCTCAAAGCTGTAACCAAATCTTTGAATGGTGGCATCGCGAATGACCCGCGAAAATTTTTCGGCAGGAACCAGTTCATGCAATGTCAGCACAGCCTGTTTCGCAGTGTTTATTTTCTTCAGCAGTCTTTCCATAAGGCCCAACATCAACGCAACTCTCAACACGCAAAACTCCCTCCTCCTCCATCTCCCTCAAAACCCGCTTCACCCGCTGTCGTCGAAGCCACTGCAGCACCCCCGCCAGCTTTTTCGTCCTCTCCTGCAGTGCCGCAAGATCACCGGAATTGTCCACCACCAGATCCGCAACCTGCAGCTTGTCCTTCTGGCTCCACTGCCAGGAATCCATGATCGCCTGCATTTCCCGGGGCCAGCCGCGGGCTTCCAGATTACGGGCCCGCACACCGTCCGGACAGAACACGCCCACCACAAGATCAAATCCCTCTGCCCTGCTCCATCCGGATTCAGCCAGGAGCGGGACTTCGGCCACGGCAACCGGGGCATCTGCATGGGCTGCAAAAAATTCTTTCATGCGGTGCCGAACCATGGGGTGGATGAGACCGTTCACTTCCCGGCGCAATCCGTCATCCTCGCACATGGCCGCAAAAAGGGCCCGCTTGTCCACCGGCCCATTCCCACCCGGCACAAACCGCTCCCCGAAATGGTGCCGAAGCATATCCCACCCATCCTGCCCGGGCTCGTACAGCTCGGCAACAGCCTGATCCGCGCTCCACACAGGAATACCCAGCTCCCCAAGCCCGCGAAGCACCGTTGATTTGCCCCCCCCGGACATACCGGTCAGGCCGATACGAAAGCGTGGTTTGGCCAGCAGGGCCAGGCACCGGAAAAAATCCTTTGGCACCCCCTGGCGAAACGCCATCTCCTTCCCGGTCACCGGATGAACAAATTTCAAATGAAACGCATGCAGCATCTGCCGCCCGGCCAGCCTGGCCAGCGCCCTGCCCTGCCGGGAATCCGTAGCAACCCCGCCCCCCCCATACACGGAGTCCCCCACGATAGGAAATCCGAGATGCTTCAGGTGGACGCGGATCTGATGGGTACGCCCGGTGAAGATGCGCACCCGAAGCAGCGAAAACATCCTGTCCGGACTGCGCCACACCACCCGCCAGGCGGACCGGGCCGGCCGCCCGCCTTTGCTCACCACAGCCATCCGGGTCTTGATGGTCGGATGCCGCCCGATATCCGCCTCGATCTCCCCGGACTCCTCGTCCGGACATCCGTGTACCAGAGCCAGGTACGCCTTATACACGGTCCGATCCGCAAACGCCGCAGCCATGTCCAGCCGGGCCTGTTCGGTCAACGCAATGATAATCAGCCCGGAGGTGTCCTTGTCCAGCCGATGCACGATCCCGGGCCGGTCTTTGCTGAGTGACGCAATATGCGGAAAATCGTGCACCAGGTAGTTGACCAGGGTCGGCTCCTCGATCCCGGGCGCCGGATGCACAGTCAGATGGGGCGGCTTGTTCAGAACAAGCAGGTGGGGGTCCTCATGGATAATGAAAAGAGTACCGGCAACCGGAGCAGCCTGCTGCGCCGGCTCCTCAATGGTGATGACAATGGATTGCCCCGGCTTGAGCTTTGTGGAAGGCTTGACGCATGGCGCGTCATCCAGAAGAACGTGCCCGGACTTGATGGCCGCGATGATTTTGGAGCGGGTCAGGCCGTGGGGGGCGAGATGGTCCTTGAGGA
>JAWLGC010000018.1:0-33626 GCA_041685265.1 Desulfomicrobiaceae bacterium
TTGGCCCGCAGGGTGCTCAGCCGGGAGGGGTTGAGCTCGTTGCCCATGACCGACCCGCTGGAGCCGACCAGCTGGGCCAGGAATCCGGTCTTGCTGCCGGGGCTGGCGCACATGTCCAGTACCAGGCCGCCCCGGGGAGGATCCAGAAGGACCGGGGGGAGCATGGAGGACCGGTCCTGGATGTAGAGCAGTCCGAAAAAAGCCGCCAGACTGCTGCCCAGAGCAAAGGGGGCATGAAGAACTCCTCGGGCCAGCGGGGAAAAGGGTTCGTTTCTGAACCGGAATCCCTGGGCCGTGAGGAGTTCCTCGACCAGTCGGATACGGTGCTCGGGGCAGACCAGCCGGAAAGACCGGCTTGAAATTTTTGTTCGGGGTGTGTTCATGATGTTCGGGCAAGAGGTGGGCCCGCCGGGAAGGTCCGGCCTTGTTGACATGAGGGTGTTTAGCTACCATGACACCCGGTGTCAAAGTCAAACCGGAAGTTTCCGGTTTTCATGTTTCAGGGAGAGTGTCGTGTCCGGTGTACAAAGGATCCCGGTGAGTCGGGAGGAAGAAGGGCTCAAGGTGTTGCAGTATCTGCAGCGCAAAGCCCCGGGGGTGCCCAGGTCCGCTCTGATGCGGGTTATCCGCACCGGTCGGGTCAGGGTCAACGGGAAGCGGGTCAAGCCCTTTGTTCGTCTCGAAAAAGGGCAGGAGGTTCGCATTCCCCCCCTGACGGTTTCGGGCGGGCCGGTCGGAGAGGGACCGGCTCGACCGCTCCATATCCTCCACCGGGACCGGGATATGCTGGTGGTGCACAAACCGGCCGGACTGCCCGTTCATCCCGGGACGGGATGGACGGATTCGGTCCAGACCAGGGCCGCGGTCATGTTCAAGGATCTTCCTTTTCCTCCCACTCCGGTGCATCGGCTGGACCGGGATACCTCCGGGGTTCTGCTTCTGGCCCTTTCTTTTTCCCTGCTGACGCATATGCACGGAATTTGGGGAACAGAAGAGATCACCAAGTGCTATCTGACCTGGGTCAGGGGGAAGTGGCCCGACGCGGGGTGGACGGTGCTCCGGGACAGGCTGGAAAAGCAGGGGGCTGAGGGAGCGCAGCGCATGATCGCGGGACAGGGGAAACAGGCCGAGTCCGCGGTCTTTCCTTTGTTGCGAAGAAATGGAGCCACCCTGCTGGCGGTTCGCCTCGGTACGGGAAGAACACATCAGATCCGGGTTCAGCTGGCCTCCCGTTCCTTCCCCGTTATCGGCGACGGAAAATACGGGCCCGGTTCCAATGGCGGCCCCATGTTTCTGCACTCATGGGTTCTGGCCTTCGAGGGATACAGGTTTACGGCCCTCCCGGACTGGACCGGGGAGCGGTCCGTTCCCGCAGATTCGTGCCGTGCCCTGCTCGACGAACTGCACCGTGAATGAATGTGTGCAGCAGAATCAATACATTAAATATACTGCAGCTATAAAGGAATATGGATCATGCATGAGACAACCACCGGCACCGAATCTCTCCTGAAATACTGGGCTGCGGCCCTGGCCGTCATTCTCGTGACCACGGCCGTCCGGCTCTGGTTCATCGGTTCCGGGCAGATCAATCTGGCTCCGGACGAGGCCCAGTACTGGGACTGGTCCAGAACCCTGCAGTTCTCCTACTACTCCAAGGGACCGCTTATCGCGGTCATCAACCGGATCACCACCATGATCTTCGGTGCCACCGAGTTCGGGGTTCGGTTCGGAGCCTCGGTGGGGGCGATGCTGATGCAGGTACTGCTCTTCTGGGGGGTCGGCCATGTCTGGAAGCGTCCAAAAGTGGGGCTGTGGGCCCTGATCATCGCCAACACGACGCTGCTCTACATTGCCGGAGGCGTGCTCATGACCACGGACAATCCGCTCATGGTCTGCTGGCTGGGGGCGATGTTCAGTCTGTACCGGGCCGGAGAGGAAGACGCCGGGTGGCTTCCTTTTGTCGCTCTCGGTGTTTTTCTGGCCCTGGGTGTGGCCGCCAAATACACCATGCTGCTGTTCGTGCCTCTGGCCCTCATTGCCTCCGGAGTGATGCGCGGTGTGTCCTCCTATCCCGAACGGTACTGGTCCAGGCTGCTGATCGCTTTGGGAGCAGGGGGTGGTGTCGGGCTTCTGCCGGTACTGATCTGGAACGCGACCCATGACTGGGTCGGAGTGAAGCATGTTCTGTACCGCGGGGGGATGGCCGGGGACAAGGCCACGGTGTTGTTCAAACTGCACAAGTTTCCAGAATACCTGGGAAGCCAGTTCGGGGTGGTCACTCCGTGGTGGCTGGTGTTCGTACTCCTTGGGGCGTCAAAAGCGCTGGTCGGCAGGGGCGGGAGCATTGGACTTACTCCGCGTCAGTCCCGTTTTCTGGCTGTGTTCTTCTGGCCGGTGTGGGGATTTTTTCTGCTCTGGAGTCTGCACACAAAGGTGGAGGCCAACTGGTCCGCAGTCAGTTACGGAGCCGGTATTGTGCTGGCCGCCTTTGCCTTTGTCAGTTTCTGGGAGCGGAGTGATTCCCGTTGGGCACGGTACAGGAAGGTCTGGCCCGTTGCCGGACTGGTCGTGTTCATCCTTATCCATCTCCAGTTCGTCATCCCGTTGACCGGTAAACTGAACCCGACCTCCCGGCTCAAGGGGTGGAGCGATCTGGGGAGGACCGTTGGAGAACTGCAGCGTACCGAGTTTTCCGATCCGGATCGGGTGTTCGTGTTCAGTGACACCTACGGGGTTACTGCGGAACTCTCCTTTTATGTGCCCGGGCAGGAGCGTGCCTTTTGCGTGGATACGGGGCGGAAAATGAACCAGTACGATTTCTGGCTGCCCGGTGCTGAGATGCAGGGAGAAGATGCCGTGTTCGTGCGCAAAGAAAAAGACGAGGGGCTGCCGGACAGGGTTAAGGAGATGTTTCGGTCCGTGGACCCGGCAATCAATGTTCAGACCATGCATAACGGCAGGCCGAGTCTCGGCTTCACGGTCTACCTCTGCCGGGGATTCTCGGGACAGTGGCCTGCACGGAAGGGAAAGACGTTTTAAAAGGAGTACCCCGATGATTCCCGACTCCCTTGTAGTATTTCTGGTCTCTTCCACTCTGCTCGTGCTCACGCCGGGCCCGGACATGCTCAATGTGCTGGTCCGGGCCCTGGGGCAGGGGCGCCGGGCCGGACTGGTCACCGCAGCCGGAGTTTCGGCCGGAATTCTGGTCCACACCGCGGGTGCCGCCCTGGGACTGGCTGCAGTGCTGGCCGCTTCGGCCTCGGCCTTCACCGTTATCAAACTGGTCGGGGCGGTTTATCTTGTGCTGGCCGGACTGCAGGCGCTGTTCGGCAGACTGGAGCGCCTGGATCTGTCCGGAGAGACCCGGATCCTTTCCATGCGCAGACTGTTTTCCCGGGGGTTCCTGATCAATGTCCTGAACCCCAAGGTGGCCCTGTTCTTCCTGGCCTTTCTGCCCCAGTTTATTTCATCTCCGGACCAGACCGGCCCGGAGATGCTCCTTTTCGGTCTGCTCTACGCGCTGCTCACCCTGCTATTGATGTCCCTCATCGGCTGGGGGGCGGCCGCGGCCAGGCAGGCCGTCCTGGGCAGGTCCCGGGTGGCCGCGATATTACAGCGCGGAAGCGGGCTTCTTTTTCTTGGTTTCGGACTTCGTCTGGCAGTGGCCGACAGCTGAGCCGAAACTCGTCCCCATTGCAGCACCGGCCCGGCTCCAGGGAAGCGAGGTACTACAGGTAGTAGACCTTGATGGCGTTGGTGACATGCTCCGGAGATCCCGGGGTGGGCAGTCCGGCCGTAATGACCGCCACTTCTCCCTTTTGGAACGCTCCCGACGTTTCGATGAATTTTTCGGCCCGCTCCAGGTGGCCGGCGATACTTTTGTCCCCCAGCATAGGATGCACCCCCCAGAAGAAGTTCAGGGCCCGCAGGACCCGTTTATCCGGAGTCAGGGCGTAGATGACCTGTTCCGGACGTCTTGTGGAGACCAGTTTTGCTGTGGCTCCGCTCACGGAGTGACAGACAACGGCCTTGCTTTCCGTGTTATGGGCCATAAGGCAGGCGGAATATGCCAGGTATTTGGAGGGGTCCTTGGTATTTTTCTTCGGTCGATACGGGGAGTTGATTCGCTCCAGATAGTATGTTTCAGCATGATCCGCGATTCGCTCCATGAACTGTACCGCTTCCACCGGATAGGATCCGATAGCGGTTTCCTCCGAGAGCATGACCGCATCGGCTCCGTCCAGGACAGCATTGGCCACGTCCGTGGATTCGGCTCGGGTCGGCAGGGGGTTACGGACCATGGATAAAAGCATCTGGGTGGCCACGATAACCGATTTTCTGGCATGGCGGCAGGCCCGGATGATTTTTTTCTGGATGATGGGCAGCTCTGCCGGAGAGCATTCCAGACCGAGATCTCCCCTGGCGACCATGATTCCATCGGCCACGGCCAGGATGGAATCCAGTTCCTCCACGGCATTTTTGCGTTCAACCTTGGCGATGACCGGAATCCAGGTCCCCTGCCGCTCGATCTCCGCTTTGATCTCGTCGATATCCCGTCTGTTCTGGACAAAGGACATGGCTACGGCGTCCAGGCCCACGGCCAGGCCCTCATGCAGGTCGACGCGGTCTTTTTCAGTCATGGCGGGCATGGGGTGGAACTTACCGGGAAAGGCAATCCCTTTGTTGGAGGTCAGGATTCCTCCGTTGTCTGCCGTGATGGCGTAGAGTCCGTCCGGGACCATAACCTCGGTAACCTGAAACCGAAGCATACCGTCGCTCAGCGAGACGGGCATCCCCTCCTGCAGCCCCTGGAGCAGCTCGGGCATGTCCACGCTGATGAATGGGTGCTCACCGGCCCGGTCCCGAAGTTCCTCCAGGCCGAGAACAATGGTTCTTCCCCTGTGGATCTGCAGTGGAGATCCGACCACCTCGCCGATGCGTACCTTTGGACCGCACAGATCACCCATGACGGTCAGGGGAATATTGGTTTCCTGTTCAAGTTCGCGGATCATTTCGATGACGGGCACAAAGTCCGCGGCTGATGAGTGGGAAAAGTTGAGCCGGAAAATGCGTGCCCCGTGCTCGACCATGGCCTTCATTTTTTTGTAATCCATGGATGCCGGGCCAAGGGTGGCGATGATTTTGGTTCGCATTGTCGCTCCGTCCTGTTGGTGGAATGTTGTTCGCAAAAGCCGCGCTTCCTGTCTGCCCGCCGCTGAGTCCTTTTTTTTCGCGTCTGTTTGTTCGTAATTTTTTTACGCGACGGACGCAAAGTGTGCGAATGTGGCGTGTGCCTTATTTCAGTCAGGAAGCCATTGCCGGCAGGCTTTGATGAGTCCCGCAGTGGAACAGTCGTGCTCGCCGTGCTTTTCTCCGCGCAGCTCGGGCAGGATGGCCGAGGCCAGCTGTTTGCCCAGCTCCACGCCCATCTGATCAAAGGAGTTGATGCCCCACACCGTGCCCTGCACGAAGATCTTGTGTTCGTACAGGGCGATGAGGGAGCCCAGGGTTGTGGGGGTCAGTTCTTTGAAAAGGATGGTATTGGAGGGACGATTACCTTCAAAGGTTTTGTGCGGGGCCAGTCGGGCGGCTTTATCCGGATCTGCTCCTCCGGCCAGCAGTTCCCTCTTTGCTTGTGCTTCGGTTCGGCCACCCATGAGGGCCTCGGTCTGGGCCAGGAAGTTGGCCAGCAGAATGGTATGGTGTTCTCCCATCGTATTCAGACTCCTGGCCGGGGCGATGAAGTCTGCCGGAACAAGCTCGGTCCCCTGGTGCAGGAGCTGAAAAAAAGCGTGCTGCCCGTTGGTGCCTGGTTCGCCCCAGATGATGGGACCGGTGCTGTAGTCTACCCGGGTGCCGCCAAGGGTGCGGAATTTGCCGTTACTCTCCATGTCCCCCTGCTGCAGGTAGGCCGGGAACCGGTCCAGGTACTGGTCATAGGGGAGCACCGCGTGGGTAACGGCCCCGAAGAAGTTGCGGTACCAGATTCCAAGCATGGCCATGAGGACCGGGATATTCTGCTCCAGGGGCGCGGTGCGGAAATGTTCGTCCGCGGCAAATCCGCCTGCCAGAAGTTCCTCGAACCGGTCCATGCCGACGGCCAGGGCGATACTCATACCGATGGCCGACCACAGGGAATACCGTCCTCCGACCCAGTCCCAGAACCCGAACATGTTTTCGGGATCGATACCGAAGTCGGAAACCTGCTCCCGGTTGGTGGACAGGGCGATGAAATGTCTGGCAACGGCTGTTTCGTCTTTGGTCGCATCCTGCAACCACGCCCTGGCCGAGCGGGCATTGGTCAGGGTCTCCTGGGTGGTGAAGGTCTTGGAGGCGATGACGAACAGAGTGGTGGCCGGGTCGAGGTTTTTCAGAGTTTCGACCAGGTGGGTCCCGTCCACGTTGGATACGAAATGTACCCGAAGATCGGGCGTACCGTAATGGGCCAGGGCCCGGACGGCCATGAGAGGGCCGAGATCCGAGCCGCCGATACCGATGTTGACCACGTCGGTAACCGGTCTGCCGCTGTAGCCTGTCCATTGCCCGGAGCGGACCTTGTCGGTGAACGTGCGCATTTTTGTCAGCACAGCTCGGATTTCGGGCATGACATCGTGTCCGTCGACAAAGACCGGCCTTTCAGAGCGGTTTCGAAGAGCGGTATGCAGTACAGCCCGGTTTTCGGTGGTGTTGATCCGTTCACCGGAAAACATGGCATCACGCTGTTTTTCGACACTGGTTTCCCTGGCCAGGTCCATGAGCAGAGACAGGGTCTGGGAGGTGATCCTGTTTTTGGAGAAATCAAAGAGGAAACCGTTCCAGCGTACGGAAAATGATCTGAACCGGTTCGGGTCGGCTGCGAACTGGTCCCGCATGTGCAGGGAGCGCATTTCCGAAAAATGGATTTCGAGGCGCTTCCAGGCAGGGAGGCTGCGCAGAGTGGTGGTCATGATCTCCTCCGAATGATCGTTGTTTTCAGGGCACATGCTTTGTTCATACACTGACTTGTGGTGAAAATCGAGTTGCAGCAATGGACAATTTTCAATTTCCTGTTGAATCGATACCTGTCAGGTGACAATTATCGACTTTTTAAATGAAAAAAAGGCTGAATCCCGGACGGGATTCAGCCTTTTTTTCAGTACCATTTTTCAGTGCTTCTACTTCAATTCCCGAAGCACCTTCCCGATGGCCCCCAGCGCCTCTTCGAGCACCTCATCCGCCACGGCATAGGAGATGCGTAGGCAGCGGTCGTCGCCGAAGGCGGCTCCGGGCACCAGGGCCACGCCTGCCTTTTCCAGGATATGGGCGCATAGGGCCGTGGAGTCCGGCATTGCGGCGCTGTAGCAGCCGTCCACCCGGGGGAAGAGATAAAAGGCGCCGTCCGGGGTGGGGCAGGTCACCCCGTCCCAGGAGCGGACGATTTCAAGAGCCAGGTCCCGGCGGCGGCGGAAGTTTTTTCGGGCCCCGTCGAGGAAGTCCCAGGACCCATTCAATGCGGCCAGGGCCCCTTTTTGGGCCATGGAGCAGATATTGGACGTGGACTGTCCCTGGATTTTGCACATGGCCTTGATCAGGTCTGCATGGGCCAGAACATAGCCGACCCGCCATCCGGTCATGGCAAAACTCTTGGCCAGTCCGTTGACCACGGCGACACTGTCGGGGTGACGCTCCCACCAGGGCGAGACCGAGGCGGACTCGGCCGGGGCATAGACCAGCTGGTCGTAGATCTCGTCGGCGATGACGAATACCCTGTTGGCCACGGCCCATTCCATGATTCTGTCCAGATCCGCCCTGGGATAGTGGCCTCCTGTGGGGTTGGACGGTGTGTTCAGGATAAGTATTCTGGTCCGCTCTGTGCGGTGTTTTTCCAGTCCGTCCACGGAAACCAGAAATCCGTCTTCAGGCTCTGTGGAAACAGGTACGGTGGTCCCGCCGGCCAACTGAACCATGGCCGGGTAACTGACCCAGTAGGGTGCCGGAACCAGGACCTCGTCCCCGGGGTTCACCAGGGCCTGCAGCAGGTTGTACAGGCACTGCTTGCCGCCGTTGGAGACCATCACATTATCCGTGGCCGCGGTGACCCCGTAAAAGGTTTTGAAATAGTCGGCGACCCCCTGGCGCAGTTCGGGTATTCCCGGAACCGCCGTGTACCTGGTGAATCCGTCGTCCAGGGCCTGCTTGGCCGCCTGACAGACATGATCCGGGGTGGGAAAATCAGGTTCCCCCACAGCCAGACTGACAATGGTCCGTCCTTTGGCCCGCAGTTCCTGGGCCTTGGCATTAATGGTCAGTGTTGCCGACGGTTTGATAGATCGTACTCGATCTGAAAGGTCCATCTCCTTCCCTCATGCTGAAAGTGCGTGTCATGGTAGATAATGTACTGCCTCAATCCGCCCGTACCCAAACTGTGCACGGCCGTAAAACAAAAAAAGCATATGCGACAAAAAAAATCCCCGGCTCCAGGAGGTATGGAGCCGGGGGAAACACCGGGTTATTTTTTGGGGATCAGCAGTTCATGGATGGTGTGCAGCTCATCCTTGATTTCAGTAAGAACGTCGACCCAGGTGGAGGTCTGCTCCAGCTTGCGCCTGGCACCTTCGAGAGTCATTTTTTCTTCGTACAGGAGATGCTTGATGCGCCGGATGACCATAAGATCAGTATCGGTGTAGTACCGCTGCCCCTTGGGCGTTCTTCCCGCCCGAATCTGGGGAAACTCCCCTTCCCAGAAGCGCAGCACATACGGTTCCAGGCCCAGGATTTCGGCCGCCTGTCCGATCTTGTATGTTTTTTCCGTCTCAGGAGGCATGGTTCTCCCCCACGTGATCCGAGTCTGTCGCCTGTATCGCTCTCGCCGCTCGCACTCTTTCCGTTACTGAAAGCGGACGCCCAGTATCTTGACCAGCTCCTCGCCGAGACGGTTGTGGGCCTTGTCCACTTCTTTGTCCTTGAGGGTTTTGGCGGCGTGGCGGTAGGTCATTCGGAAGGTGAGGTTCTTTTCCTCCCCTCCCTCGGGCAGATACACGTCCACCAGCCGGATCTCCTCCAGAAGGGGCTGCTTCATACTCTCGACCGCATCCGGAATGTCCTTGACGGGCATGGTCCGCGGGGCGACCAGAGTCATGTCCCGTTTGGCGACCGGGAATTTGGGCAGCGGATTGAACACGATGGGCGTATTCAGATATCTGCCCTGGATCAGGTCCAGATCCAGGTCTGCCATCCAGATCCTGTCCCGTGCATTGTACCGGTCGGCCCGGTCCGGGGCGACCATCCCCATCCGGCCCAGCAGCTCGTCCCCGGAAGTGATGCGCACGCATGGTTCCAGCCAGGGATGTTCGGTATCCAGAGAAAGCTGGACATCGTGGATGCGAAATGTGCTTAGAAACTGTTCCACGAGACCTTTGAGGTCCGTATAATCCATGATCTCCTCATCAAAGGGAAATCGTTCAGGATGACGAGGGCCGGAAAGCAGGACACCGAGACGGTTGCTCTCCCTGGTCTGCGTGTCGGATTCAGAATCCTGGCGGAACACGTGGGCGACCTCGAACAGTTTGACGCGGGTGTTGTTCTGCCCCAGATTCAGCTTGAGATTATTTAGAAGGCCGGGTCCGATTTCGGGCCGGAGCACGTTCTGATCTTCGCTCAGGGGGTTGCAGATGAACACCTGCCCCTCGCGATCAATATCGAGCCCGTTCAGGTCGTCGGAGCCCACGAAGCTGTAGTTTACGGCCTCGTTCAGGCCGACACCCCTGCCCCAGTTTTTGACCCTGCCGGTGAAATCGAACGTGGGATCGACCTTGTCCAGGCCGTCCAGGGTCTTCAGAATTCTGGGCAGCTCTTCGGGGATGCGGTCCAGACCATAGACCCGGCCCACCTCTTCGATGAGGTCCACTTCCCGCTCCAGATCCAGGCGAAAGCTCGGGGCGGTCACGGACCACTGTTCGCCTTCACCTTCGATGATGCAGCCAAGCCCCTTCAGGGTGGAGGCGCAGAACTCGTCGCTCAGTTCCACGGCCAGCAGATCCCGGGCCTTCTGAGGCCGGAACCGGATGGTTTTGCGGGTAAAGGGTGCGGGTTCGGCAACGGCGACGCCGGGAGCGACTTCTCCCCCACCCAGCTCGGCAATGAGTGCCGTGGCCCGATCAAGAACGTAGTCCACGTTCAGCTGATCCACGCCCCGTTCGAAACGGAAGGAGGCCTCGCTGGACAGTCCCAGTCT
This sequence comes from Desulfomicrobiaceae bacterium, assembly GCA_041685265.1. Lineage (GTDB taxonomy): Bacteria > Desulfobacterota > Desulfovibrionia > Desulfovibrionales > Desulfomicrobiaceae > JAWLGC01. The sequence continues at coordinate 10,214 of JAWLGC010000018.1, forward strand.
GCGGGCGGTCTTGCGGATGGTGGCCGGATTGAACACGGCCGCTTCCAGAAAAACGTTGGTGCTGCCGTCATGGATTTCGGAATTGGCTCCCCCCATGACGCCGGCCAGGGCAACGGGCCGTTCGCCGTCCCGGATAAGCAGGTCCGCACCCTTGAGGGTCCGCTCCTGGTCATCCAGGGTGGTGAATTTCTGTCCCTCTTCGGCCAGTCCCACACCGATCATGTTTCCCTTGAGGAGGTCCAGATCAAAAGAGTGCAGGGGCTGTCCGGTTTCGAACAGAATATAGTTGGTTATATCGACCACATTGTTGATGGGGCGCTGCCCGATGGCCAGCAGTCTGCGCTGCAGCCAGGCAGGGCTGGGGCCGATGGTGACGCCCCGGATGATCCGTCCCTTGTACACCGGGCACAGGGCGGGGTCATCGATGACGATCTTCACCTCGTCGCCTGCGGATGTTCCGGTTCCTTCGACTAGATTGGTCTCGGGAAGATTCAGGGGGAGATTGTAGGCCGCCGCGGTCTCCCGGGCAATACCGAGGACACTGAGGCAGTCGGCCCGGTTGGGCGTGATGCCGATGTCCAGAACCGTTGTCTCCAGCCCCAGAGCCTCGATAAGGGAGGTCCCGGGAGTCAGGCTTTCATCCAGGACCATGATACCGGCCTGCCCGCTTCCGAGTTCCAGTTCGGCCTCGGAGCAGATCATGCCCCGGGAGGGCATGCCGCGCAGTTTGGCCTTCTTGATCTGCATGCCGCCGGGCATGACGCTTCCCACGGGTGCTACCGGGACGTTCTGCCCGGCAGCCACATTGGGTGCACCGCACACGATGTCCAGTACCTCGGTGCCTACATCCACTTTGCACACGGACAGATGGTCCGATTCCGGATGGGGCTCGCATTCCACCACATGGCCGACCACCATGGACTTTAGAGCGGCGAAAGGCTCGATGATCTCTTCCACTTCCAGACCGAGCATGGTCAATCTGTGGGAAAGGTCATCAAGGGTGCCGGCATAGGGTGTCAGTTCACGAAGCCACTTTACACTCAACAACATAGAAAATTTCCTTTCTGCCTGTAATGATTCAGGGCGAAAATCAGTTCGCTTGACCGGACATACCGGACCCTCTTTTTTCGCGCCCTTCGCGTCCTTCGCGGTGAAAGAATCTTACCGCGAAGGACGCGAAGGGCGCGAAGGAGGAGTTTTGGAAACGGTGTGTAACATCGGTTACCAGACTCTGATCAACCGAACTGCCCCAGAAAACGGGTGTCGTTTTCAAAGAACATGCGCAGGTCACCGATGCCGTACTTGAGCATGGCCACTCGTTCCACGCCGAGGCCGAAGGCGAATCCGGTCCAGGTTTCGGGATCATAATCCACTTTGGCGTACACGGCCGGATCAACCATGCCGCACCCGAGGATCTCCACCCAGCCCGTCTCCTTGCATACCCGGCACGGCGCCCCGTCCACTCTTCCCCTGCCGCCGCACATGACGCAGCTGATGTCCACTTCGGCACTGGGCTCGGTAAAGGGAAAGAAGCTGGGCCGGAACCGGACTTTGGTCCCGTGGCCGAACACCTGGCGCACGAATGCGGTCAGCACGCCGCGCAGATCGGCCATGGACACTTTGGTGTCTACGAGCAGGCCTTCAATCTGATGAAACATGGGGGTATGGGTCAGGTCGGAATCCCTGCGGTACACCTTGCCCGGGGCGATAACGGCCAGGGGCGGTTTGCGGTCCATCATGGTCCTGGCCTGGATGGGCGAGGTATGGGTCCGCATGAGGATGGATTCGTTGATGTACAGGGTGTCCTGCATGTCCCGGGCCGGATGTTCCGGCGGGAGATTCAGTGCCTCGAAATTGTAGAAGTCGTTCTCCACCTCGGGTCCGGTCACGATCTCGAATCCCATGCCGGTGAATATATCGCAGATTTCCCGAGTGACCATGGTCACGGGATGCAGGGACCCGAGATCCGGCGTCCGTCCCGGCTCGGAGAAGTCGAACAGGGCCAGTTCCCGGGCCCGCATCTCCTGTACCAGAGCGGTCTTGCGGGCCTCGAACAGTCCGGTCATCCGCTCCTTGACCTCGTTGGCCACCCGGCCGACCACGGGACGGTCTTCCTTGCTCAGTCCGGCCATTCTGGTCATGACCTGAGCAAGCTGTCCTTTTCGTCCCAGGAAGAGCACGCGCTGCTCCTCCACCTCATCCAAAGAAGAAGCCTGGCCCAGGGCTTCTTTGAGTTCCCGGGCCAGGCTTTCCAGTCGTTGTGTCAGTTCTGTGATCACCGCGCTAGTTCGCTTGGGCTTTGGCCAGTTCGGCCAGTTTTGCAAAAGATTCCTTCTCGTACACAGCCAGATCCGCCAGCACCTTCCGGTTCAGTTCGATGCCGGCCATTTTGAGACCGTGCATGAAGCGGCTGTAGGAGAGTCCGTATTCCCGGGCACCGGCGTTGATACGCACGATCCACAGTTTCCGGAATTCACGTTTTTTCTGTTTTCTGTCCCGGTACGCGTAACACAGGGCGCGTTCCACGGTCTCCCGGGCGGTACGGTACAGCTTGCTCCGAGAACCGCGATAGCCCTTGGCAAGCTTCAGATATTTTTTATGCCTTCTGTGGGCAGTCTTTCCTCTTTTGACACGCATGGTGTTCTCCTCGTTGTGTTCTGCCGGGGATAGTGGGAAATGAACTATCCGCCGTGCGATGAATGCGTTCTATCAATCCTGATACAAACAGAAATGCGCTCTAGAAAATATAGGGGCAGAGCTGTTTGATGCTTCCCACGTTGCACTGAGCAGCCGTGGTTGATTTTCCAAGCTGTCTTTTCCGCTTGGAAGACTTCTTGGTCAGGATATGACGCATATTGGATTTGTTCCGCTTCACTTTTCCGCTGCCGGTGGTTTTGAACCGTTTGGCAGCGCTTCTGTTGGTCTTGATCTTAGGCATTGTATCCTCCTCGAACTGATCACACATAATGTAACACACGTTTTTTCATCTGAAACAAACGATATGAGTACAAACGACTTTTGCCGGGAAACGGGGCCACCCCCTGACGGGAGCGACACCGCTTCTCGGCTTGGAAAATTGGCCAGGCAACCTGGAGGCGATCAGCTTTTCTTGGCTCTGGGGGAAAGCAGAAGAAACATGGTCCGTCCCTCGGAACGGGCTTCCTGCTCGACTTTGGCTATATCCGCAAGCATTTCCGCGACACGATCCAGAATTTTTCTACCCTGGTCCTTGTGTGCCATTTCCCGGCCACGGAAGAACACGGTGACCTTGCATCGGTCGCCGCCTTCGAGAAACCGTGTGATATGCTTGACCTTGGTCTGCAGATCATGCTCGTCGGTTTTGGGCCGGAACTTGATCTCCTTGACCTGGATATTGGTCTGTCGTTTTCTGGCTTCCTGCTGTTTCTTCTTCTCCTCGTACTGGAACTTCCCGTAATCCATGATTTTGCACACGGGAGGTTTGGCATTTGGTGCCACTTCGACGAGATCGAGTCCCAGGTCCAGGGCCGTATTCAAGGCCTCTTCAACGGACATGATTCCCAGCTGGTTCCCATCATCGCCTACGACTCGAACTTCTCTTGCCCTGATCTGCCTGTTGCGACGGGTCTTAATAGCGGTATGTATAGCTCATTCCTCGCTTTTTGAATGGTTCCTCACAGTCGGAGCCAATCATTTCCGCGATCTCGGACACGGAACGCATCCCAACGCTCTTTCCGTTCCGCATCCGTACATTGACTCCTGATTCTTCCACTTCCTTGTCACCAATGACAAGAATATACGGAATCTTGGCCACTTGTGCTTCACGCACCTTGTAGCCCAGTTTTTCATTTCGAAGATCCGCTTCCACCCGAAAACCGGCATCCCGCAGTTTTTCACGAACTTCGGCCGCGAATGCATCGTGAGCCTCTGTCACGGTGAGCACCCTGGCCTGGACCGGAGCCAGCCAGGTGGGAAAAGCCCCTGCATAATGCTCGGTAAGGATGCCGATAAACCGTTCGATGGATCCGAGAATGGCCCGGTGGACCATGACCGGACGGTGCCGATCCCCGTCTTCGCCCACGTACACCAGATCAAAGCGTTCCGGCAAGGTGAAATCGCACTGAATGGTGGAACACTGCCACTCCCGGCCCAGGCAGTCTGTCAGCTTGACATCGATCTTGGGACCGTAGAACGCACCGTCGCCTTCATTGATGGCGTAGGGGATATCAAGATCTTTAAGGGCTTCGACAAGAGCATCAGTGGCCCGATTCCAGTCTTCTTCTGATCCGATGGATTTTTCGGGGCGGGTGCTGACCTCGATGGAGTAGTCGAATCCGAATACGCCCATCAGGTCCCGAGTCAGCTCGATCACGCCCTTGATTTCGGCCTGGAGCTGCTCGGGGGTGCACAGGATGTGGGCGTCGTCCTGGGTGAACTGGCGGACCCGGAGCAGTCCGTGCAGCACACCGGATTTTTCATGGCGATGCACCACACCCAGCTCGAAATACCGTTGAGGCAGTTCCCGGTAACTGCGCAACTGGGATTTGAAGATGAGCATGTGGGCCAGGCAGTTCATGGGCTTGACCCCGTAGGCCTGCTCATCGATCTCCGTGAAATACATGTTTTCCCGGTAGTTGTCGTAGTGCCCGGAGGTTTCCCATAACTCCCGTTTCAGGATCTGCGGTCCCTGGACCAGCTCGTAACCGCGTCGCAGATGTTCCTTACGCTCGAAATCTTCCAGGATGGCCCGGATCAGGGCCCCTTTGGGGTGCCACAGGGCCATGCCCGGGGCGGCCTGCTCGGAGAAGCTGAACAGGTCCAGCTGGGTACCCAGTTTGCGGTGGTCCCGCTTTTTGGCTTCCTCAAGCTGAGTCAGATACTTTTTGAGTCCCTTGGGATCGGCAAACGCAGTCCCGTAGATCCGGTTCAGCATCTTGTTCTTTTCGTCCCCCCGCCAATAGGCTCCGGCCACGGACAGGAGCTTGAACGCCTTAAGCGCGCCGGTGGAGGGCAGATGGGGGCCGCGGCAGAGGTCCGTGAAGGAGCCGTGGGTATACAGGGAGACGGTGTCCTCGCCGAGATCGTCGATGATCTCCGCCTTGTAAATCTCGCCCATATCGGAAAAAAGTTTTTTAGCGTCTTCGGCGGACATGGTCTGCCGTTCAAAAGGCAGATCCCGGGCCACGCTTTCAGCCATCCTGGCTTCGATTTTTTCCAGATCGTCGGGAGTGAAGGACCGTTCATAATCGAAATCGTAGTAGAATCCGGTGGCGATGGCGGGACCGATGGTCACCTTGGCCGAGGGAAAGAGTTCCTTGACCGCTTCGGCCATGATATGAGCCGCGCTGTGACGCAGAATGTCCTGCCCTTCGGCAGAGTCGAGGGTGACCGGCTCCATCACGGCGGTTTCAGCCGGGACTTCGGCGGTGAGATCCAGGATGGCGTCGCCGCATTTGCAGGCGATGACCGCCCGCATCTTCTTTCCGGAAAGCGCCTCCTGCAGAACTTCCTTGCAGGTCTGCCCGGGAGAAACCTCGACTTGACTGTCGTTTAGCTGAACGATCATAGCTTCATTGCCCTTTATTCAGAAAAGAATAAGGGAGGCAGAGGCCTCCCTGAAAATATACGTCATCTCCGTGGCCGGGTGCAGGCGGTTCCTGCGTTTTACCGAAACATATTCGCGTGCGGCCTGCGGATTCGATGCCTTTTCGGTCGAAGCGAGTGCGTATCACCCGTTTTTTATGCTTGTCAAGAAACTTGTGCGAATCATTTAAATGGGCTTGCGGGTCCGAGCGAGGGGCGCTATCGCCATCAAACTTGATGATGCGTTGCCTGCACTCTACCGACAACCCGGAGTCTTCATATGCTTTCCTTGCTCACCCTGATCCTCTTCGCCCTCATTACGGCCCACCTCCTTGAGTCAGCGCTTTCCCTTCTCAACCTCAAAACCCTCTCCCCCAGGCTTCCCGAGGAGTTCACCTCCATCTACTCTCCCGAAGAATATGCTCAATCCCAGGAATATACCCGGGCCACCACCCGGTTCGGTCTGCTTGTCTCTTCCCTTGATCTGGTCCTTCTGCTCGGGTTTATCCTGCTTGGCGGGTTTCCCTTTTTAAACGAGCTGGCTGCTTCCCTCGGGTTCGGCCCCGTGATCACCGGGCTGCTTTTCTTTGCTCTGCTTGGAGTCCTCGGCGAGTTTCTCTCTCTGCCGCAGGATCTGTACCGGACCTTTGTCATCGAGGAACGGTTCGGGTTTAACACGTCCACTCTGTCCCTGTTCTGGAGAGATCGGGTCAAGGGATGGCTGCTGGCTGTTCTGCTCGGTGGGCCGTTGATCGGGGGAGTGCTTTATCTGTTCTCCGGATACGGGGCCGGGGCCTGGCTTCCCTGCTGGGGATTCACGGCTGTGTTTCTGTTGCTGATCCAGTATCTGGCTCCGCGGTTCATTCTGCCCCTGTTTAATACCTTTACCCCTCTGGAGCCCGGTGAACTGCGGACCTCTATCGAGGCCATGGCTGATCGGGTCGGGTTCACGGTGCAGGACATTTCGGTCATGGACGGGTCCAAACGGTCGTCCAAGTCCAACGCCTTTTTTACCGGGTTTGGAAAGAACAAGCGTATCGCCCTGTTTGATACGCTGATCGACAATCATACCGTTGCGGAACTGACCGCGGTGCTGGCCCATGAACTGGGGCATTTCAAGCACCACCACGTGCTCAAGTCCATGGTGCTTGGAATGTTGAAGATGGGGGTGTTTTTCTTTGTGCTCGGCCGGGTGCTTCAGAGCGAACCCCTGTTTACCGCGTTTTCCGTACAGGGGATGCCGGTGCATGTGGGATTCGTGATCTTCGGGCTGCTCCTGGGACCGGTGTCTCTTCTCCTGACGCCTGCTGCCTCAATCATCTCCAGGCGGCATGAGTTTCAGGCCGACCGGTTCGCAGCCCGGGCCATGGGGGCTGTGGAGCCCATGATTTCGGCGTTGAAGACGTTGGCAAAGACGAATCTGGTCAACCTGACGCCGCATCCGGCGTATGTGTTTGTGCACTACTCGCACCCGCCGGTGCTGGAACGGATTGCGGCTTTGCGGAAAGAGGCCGCCTAACCCTGTACCCAGACCGTGCGCGTTCTCGGTCCGTCAAACTCTGCCAGATAGATCTTCTGCCAGGTGCCGAGCATGAGCCGGCCGTCGGAGACGATGACCTGGACCGAGGTGCCGGTCATGGTGGTTTTGATGTGGGCGTCGGAGTTGCCCTCCAGGTGCCGGAAATCGCAGTGTTCGGGCACCATGCGCCGGAAGTGGGCGGTCATGTCCCGGACCACGTCGGGGTCGGCCCCTTCGTTGATGGTCACGCCGGCCGTGGTGTGGGGGCTGAATACAGTGACCACACCCTCGGTGATACCAATGGCCTGTACGGCTCGGCGGATCTGATCGGTGATGTCCTGGAAGGTTTCTCGTTGGGGGGTGCGGACCTGAAATTCCTGCATGAGGGCTCCTGTGGGTTTGCGGACCTGGTGGACGGAGTGGACCCTGTGGACGGTAACGTCCGGCGGGCTCAGTTCAGGGGATGCAGGATGGTGCGTCCCGCAGCCAGGGAGGCCGGGACGTCGATGATGCGCTGATTGGCTGATCCCCTGAATGTCAGGGTCAGGGTCTTTTGGGCGGCAATGTAGGGGCCATCCATAAGCATGTCCAGCAGAGTGAGCAGCTCGCGCGGTTCTTTTTTTTCGAGCAGGTCTTCGAACAGATAGCCGGTATAGGCCAGCAGTTCATAGTTTTTGCTCCGCAGCTCCCTGGCCAGGGCGAGCAGGGGGCGGCACCGGGCAAAGGGTTCCCCGCCGCTGAAGGTCACTCTCCGGATAAGGGGGTTGGCCTTGATTTCCTTGAGAATGCTCGAAAGAGCAACCTCCCTGCCCCCTTCCATGGGGTGGGTCTCGGGATTGTGGCACTCCGGGCAGTGGTGCGGGCAGCCCTGTACGAAAAGGACATAGCGCAGGCCGGGACCGTCCACGATGGATTCCTCGACGGTCCCGGCAATGCGCAGCGTCATGTCGGTAAGGGACATGGGTGTTCCTTACCGGGAGCAGGAGGTCTGATGTTTGATCCGTTCGGAGACCTCGGCTTTTTTGGCGTTATTGAACCGGTCCATGGTTCCCACGAGATAGCCGGTGATACGGCGGATGCGTTCGAACCGGACACCTTCACCCACAATCATATTCTCATTCTGCTTACTGTTCATGTTCATTTCCTTGTTGTTTACAGTGCGATGTTGGCGGTCTTGTCCCGTTCTTCCAGCTGCTCTTCCATGGAGCGGTGGTCGTGAACATAGCCCTTGATATTGCGTAGTTTTTCCATAGGAACTCCCTCTCCATCCCGTCGTCCGCATCTGGGACAGACATCGCCGATAATGCCGGTGTACCCGCATACCGGGTCCCGATCCACGGGATGGTTGATGGAGCCGTACCCGATCCCCATCTCCTTCATGGCCCGGATGATATCCTCGAAAGCTTCGAGGTTGTTGCTCGGGTCCCCGTCCACCTCCACGTAGGTGATATGCCCGCCGTTGGTCATCTCGTGGTATGGAGCCTCCAGCCTGATTTTGTTGAAGGCGGATACGGGAAAGGAGACCGGCAGGTGAAAGGAGTTGGTATAATACTCCCTGTCCGTTATTCCCGGGATGCTGCCGAACCGTTCCCGGTCCATGCGCACGAACCGGCCGGCCAGTCCTTCGGCCGGGGTGGCGATGACCGAAAAATTGAGTCTGGTTTCTGCTGCCTTTTCATCTGCCTTGCGGCGCATAAATCCGATGATCTCCAGCCCCAGCTTCCGGGCCTCCTCCGACTCTCCGTGATGGGTTCCCACAAGGGCCTTCAGACATTCGGCCAGGCCGATGAATCCGATGGTCAGGGTGCCGTGCCGGAGTACCTCCCGCACCTCGTCATCAGGACCGAGTGTGTCCGAATCCAGCCAGAGGCCCTGCCCCATGAGGAACGGGTAGTTGCGACATTTTCTGGCTCCCTGGATCTCCAGACGCTCCAGAAGCTGGTCGCAGACCAGATCTATCTTGCGCTCCAGCTCTGAAAAAAAGCTCGGGATATCTCCCGCGGCCGACAGTCCGAGACGGGGCAGATTGATGGATGTGAAACTCAGGTTTCCCCGTCCGGTGACGATTTCCCGGGTCGGGTCATTGGCGTTGGCCACGACCCGGGTCCGGCATCCCATGTAGGCGGTCTCGGTTTCCGGTCGCCCTTCACGGTAGTAGGCGTGGTTGAACGGAGCGTCGAGAAAGGAGAAATTGGGGAAAAGCCGTTTGGCCGACACCCGGCAGGCCAGCTTGAACAGGTCGTAGTTGGGATCTCCCGGGTTGAAGTTGATGCCTTCCTTGACCTTGAAGATATGGATGGGGAAGATGGGGGTCTCGCCGTTGCCCAGTCCTGATTCGGTGGCCAGCAGGATGTTGCGGGTCACCATGCGTCCTTCAGGGGAAGTGTCGGTGCCGTAGTTGATGGAACTGAAGGGAATCTGGGCTCCGGCCCGGCTGTGCATGGTGTTCATGTTATGAACGAACCCCTCCATGGCCTGGTAGGTGTCCCGCTCCGTGTATTTAAGCGCTTTTTCAATAATGGAATGTACTTTTTCAGGAGCAATGGTCCGCCCGAGAATTCTGCGCACCTCGGTCTGCCCCGCCTCGTTTAAAATGGAGCCGTATCTCTTGAGATAGCTTCGAAGGTCGGTCCGGACCGATTCTGTCCGGTCGATATCCAGGATGTCGAGCACCAGAAAAAGCTTGCTTATAAAGGTCTTGGCCACACCCCTGGCCAGGCCGAATTCGAAACCGGGAATGCTCTGCCCACCATGCTGGTCGTTCTGGTTGGACTGGATGGCGATACAGGTCAGAGCCGCATAACTCTGGATGCTGTTGGGTTCCCGGATGAACCCGTGCCCGGTGTTGAACCCGTTTGTGAACAGTTTCTGAATGTCGATCTGGCAGCAGGTCGTGGTCAGGGAGAAGAAATCCAGGTCGTGGATGTGGATATCTCCCTCCTTGTGGGCCCGGGAGTGTTTCTCGTTAAGGAGATACATCTCGTAGAACTGCTTGGAGGCCTCGCTGCCGTACTTGAGCATGGTTCCCATGGGGGTGTCGCCGTCGATATTGGCGTTTTCCCGCTTCAGGTCGTTTTCGCTGGCGTCCTGAAAGGTCAGGTCGCGCATGGTGGTCATCAGCCTGGTGTTGCGTTCCCGGACCCTGGTCCGCTGCTCGCGGTACAGGATATAGGCCTTGGCGGTTCTGTCGTGCCCGGCCTTGATGAGCGTTTTTTCCACCATGTCCTGCACCTGTTCAACATTCGGGACTTCTTCAACAAAGGTCCCCTCGAGCTCTTCCCGGACCTTTTCCGCGATCTGCATGGACTGGGCGAAGTCGTTCCCGCCCTGGGATTCGGCTGATTTGAAGATGGCCTGGGCGATCTTGTTCACATCAAAGGGGGCGACTCTGGAATCTCGTTTCCGTATGAAGGCAACCATGGATATCTCGCTGGGGTTTGTTGTCCGGCAGGCGCGAAGGGCCGGGTTTCGGGGCTGGAAAAGACAAAAAAAATCGCCCGGGGGGGCGACTTCATTTTTTTTATCCGGGAAGTCTCCCGGAGAAATGGGAACGCCTGCCGGATCGGAGTACGACCGGCAGGCGCACGGACCTATGATTCCGACACCGACATTGTCAAGCGATTGATGCTGATTCGGGACCCGGAACCCGGTTTTCACTCCTCTTTGAGAGGACGGTTCATGAGCTCGCGTACCGCTGTTTCCGGGTCCTTGTCTTCATAGAGCATGGCGTACACCTGTCTGGTGATGGGAAGATCCACGTCCAGGGAGCGGGCCATGTCATGGACCGCCTTGGTTGTTTTCACGCCTTCGGCGACCATGGTCATCTCGGCCAGAATCCCGTTCAGCTTTCTGCCCTGCCCGATCTTCAGGCCCACCTGCCGGTTTCTACTCAGGTCCCCGGTGCAGGTCAGGACCAGATCACCCATGCCGGACAACCCCATGAAGGTCCTTTCGTCGGCTCCGAGGCGTACACCGAGGCGGGACATTTCAGCCAGCCCCCTGGTGATCAGGGCGGCCCGGGCATCCATGCCGAACCCGATGCCGTCGGAGATACCCGCGGCGATGGCCATGACGTTCTTCAGGGCTCCACCCAGCTCCACGCCGGTCACGTCACTGTTGGTGTAGACCCGAAAGGAGTCTGTGGAGAGCAGGTTCTGCAGCTCTCCGGCCAGGCCCTCGTCCCTGCACCCCAGAGAAACGGCCGTAGGGAGATCGCGGACCACCTCTTCCGCAAAAGAGGGACCGGAGAGGATGGCGTATCGGGGCTTAAGGTCGCCGAGTGTTTCGGCCACCACCCGGGACATGGGCCGGAACGTGTCGAGTTCGATCCCTTTGGAGGCGCATATGACGGACGCTCGGTCCGGGAACAGGGAACGGGATTCGCTCAACATGTTTCCCAGAAACTGGCACGGTACTGCCAGAATGACTGAGGAGACTCCGGCCATGACCCGTTCCAGGGATGTGTCCGCCATAAGGTTCGAACTGAGGCGTACGGCGGGAAGATATCTGGAATTTGTGCCTGTATCCAGGATTTCCCGGACTGTTTCCGGGTTCCTGCTCCATAGTCTGGTTGTGGCTCCCTTGCCGGCCAGCAGGTTGGCAAGGGCCGTTCCCCAGCTGCCGGCTCCGAGAACTGCCGTGATATTCGTCATGTCGCTGTGCTCCTGTTTGCATGCTTGTCGTCCGCCACGAACTACAGGGGAGGGTGTTCGGATGCAAGGTGCGCAAAGTCAGTCAGATCATCCTGTTGCATCCCGGTTTTGAAAAAGGTAACAGCCCCTGATATCGAATTTTAAAGGAGCCATGCATGACAGCACCACAGTTCACGGAGATCGAGCAAAACATCCTGGCCCTGGTACAGGGCACCCTGCCGAATTCGGCCACGCCCTTTGCGGATATTGCCGCGCAGGCGGGAACGGATGAGGATACTGTGCTCGAACTGCTCAGAAAAATGAAGGACAATGGCCAGATCCGTCGTTTCGGAGCCACATTGCGCCATCAGCAGGCCGGATACGGGGCCAACGCCATGGTGGCCTGGTATGTGGAGGAGGATCGGATGCAGGCCATGGGAGAGCGTATGGCCACCCGCCCGGAGATCTCCCACTGCTACCATCGCAAGGCCGGAGAGGGGTGGCCTTTCAATATGTACACCATGATTCACGGCCGCAGCCGGGAAGACTGTCTGCGCGTTGTTGCAGAGATCAGTCGGGAAACCGGTCTGGAGCGATACGATGTCCTGTTCAGCAATGAAGAGCTGAAAAAGACGTCCATGAAATATTTCTAATCTTTTTGTTATTGAGGAGCCATCATGACTTCATCCAAAGAACTTTTTTCAAAGGCCCAGGAACTGATTCCGGGTGGCGTGAACAGCCCGGTTCGGGCCTGTCGTTCCGTGGACCTCGACCCCCTGTTCATCACCAGGGCGTCGGGCAGCAAACTGTACACCGAAGACGGCATGGAAATGATCGATTATGTCATGTCCTGGGGGCCCATGCTCCTCGGACATAATGATCCGGTCGTAAACAGGGTCATCCATGCTGCCGTGGATAACGGCACCAGCTTCGGGGCCCCGTGCCGGGCCGAGATCGATCTGGCCCAGGCCGTGGTTGATGCCCTGCCCGGCATGGACATGGTCCGCATGGTCAACTCCGGTACCGAGGCGACCATGAGCGCTCTTCGCCTGGCCCGGGGGTACACCGGCCGGACCCGGGTGCTCAAATTTCACGGAGGGTACCACGGTCATGCCGATTCTTTCCTGGCCAGTGCCGGATCGGGGGTGGCCACTCAGTGCATCCCCGGCACGCCCGGAGTTCCTGAGGATATAGTCAGACACACTCTGCTTGCTCCATATAATGACTCGGCTGCGGTCAGAGAGGTCTTTGCCGCGCACGGGGAGGAGATCGCGGCCGTGTTCGTCGAGCCCGTGGCCGGGAATATGGGCCTGGTTCCGCCTGCTCCCGGTTTCCTGGAAGAACTTCGGGCCGTGACCGAGGAGTACGGTGCTCTGCTGGTCTTCGATGAGGTCATCACCGGGTTTCGGGTTTCCTATGGCGGAGCCCAGGGGCGGTTCGGCATTGTTCCCGATCTGACCTGTCTGGGCAAGATCATCGGTGGCGGGCTGCCTGTGGGCGCATACGGCGGGAAACGGGAGATCATGTCCCGCATCGCCCCGTGCGGAGATATCTATCAGGCCGGAACCCTGTCCGGAAACCCCCTGGCCATGGCCGCAGGCCTGGCCACCCTGAACCGGCTGGCCGAGCAGGACTACGCCGCCCTTGAGTCCCGGACTGCCGGACTGGCCCGGGACATGAAAGCGATTCTTGAAGAGAAAGGGGTTCCGGTGCAGCTGAATCATATCGGGTCGTTGTTCACTCTGTTCTTTTCCGATCAGCCGGTCGTTGATTTCGATTCGGCAAAAAATGGGGATCCGGCCTTGTTTGTCGCATTTTATCGTCAGATGCGTGAGCAGGGCATCTCCCTCGCCCCATCCGGTTTCGAATGTGCGTTCACGTCGTTTGCGCATTCTGAAGAGGACTATGAAAAAACCCTGGAGGCGGTTCGGGCCGTTTCTTTCTAAGCGGTGCATAAATCCGGTTCAGGTCCGGATTTATGGACGGTCAACCTTGACATGGCTGGCAGTCCTGCATAGGAGGTGCATTAGCTTGTGCACCAAATTACAATCTCATTTGGAGGTGGAAAGGATGAAGAAATCACTGTTTGTCAGCCTGATCTGTGCAGCCCTGATGTGCGTGTTTGCCGCACCCAGCCTGTACGCTGTGGACGTCCCCGGGGATATGATGATCGCTCCTCCGGAAGGCATGAAGTTCAAAAGAGAAGCCAAGCCCCCTGTGCCCTTTTCCCATGAAAAGCACGCTGAGTTTGACTGCACAACCTGTCACCATGAGTGGGACGGCGAATCCGACATCCAGAAGTGTACCGACTCCGGTTGTCACGACTCCCTGGAATACAAGACCCGGGAGAACAGAGACGACATCAAGCTGGTGGAGATCGCCTATCACGAAATGTGCTACAAGGGCTGCCACCGCGATCTGAAGAAAGAGAAAAAGGCTACCGGCCCCACTTTCTGCGGCAAGTGCCACATCAAGTAAGGGCGTAGCAGACGCACGAAAAAAAGGGATCCGGCTTCGGCCGGATCCCTTTTTTCGTGCCGGGAGAAGATTGCCCTCCCCGAAAGAACTTGGTATCGAATCACGGTTCCCATTATCGTTCAAACGCCGAGGTGGATATGGATAACAAGGATCGTCCTCAGGAAGATATCATCGAGTTGATCGACATTATTGAAGAGAGTGAAGACGGTGCTTCATCCTCTTCGACGACACGGGAGATCTCTGGTGATGCCGACGACCTCGAGGATCTCTTTCTTTTTCCGGGAGCCGCCGATGCCGGGCATTCGCTGCTGGATGAAATCGATGACAGGGACCAAAGTTCGGATGATGATTTTCCGGAGCTGGATGCCATTTTTGAAGACCTGGAATCTGCGCCCGAAGTCGCTCCGACGACCGAGACTGCTCGTCACGCTCAGAGTGGAGAACCGCATCCCGTTTCGGAGCAGATCCGGGAACTGGTGGCCGCGGCGGTCCGGGAAGCAACGGAGCCGCTTATTTCACTTCTCGAGGAACAGGGGGGAGAACTGGAAAAAGTTGATCGGGCCGTGAGTGATCTTCAGGATCCGGGGGTGTCTCGGGCGGGAGTGGCGGAAATGATCGACGGGGCTCTGCAGGAACGGGATTCGGTCCAGGCCGGGCGGATCGCCGAACTCGAGCAGGAGGTTCAGGAGCTGCGCCGGGAGCTGCAGACCCGGGACCGGGAGGTCGATACTTTTTTGAATGCCGATTCCCTGACTCGGGAGATGGATGCCCGCATCGAAAAAGCGGTTCCGGCCGCTGCCGCCCGGATTATCCGGGAAGAGATATCCAACCTGCTTAAGTCCGGCATCTGATTATTTCCGCAACCGTGGACTTTTTTTCACCTCGACTCCGGTATCGGTCCGTGGTACGCGCCCCGCAACAAAGGGGGAGGGCCCCCGGTTCTTCCCTTTTTTCCGCCCGGTTCGTTTACCTAGGTTGGTCAGCGACATTTCCCGACCGGGCGGTTTTCCTTTTTTCAAGATCCTCCTCCCTTCCCATGAATTCGGTTCGGGTGCGCGTGCGCTCGGGCCAAGGCCCAGGAGCAGACGTGGACCAGAATCAGAAGCAGGCCCTGCAGGTCACCAAAGAGATCGTGGTCAAATTCATCGAGATAGGCAGAATTTCTCCGGGTAATTTTCCGGAGTTCTTCTCCTCCATCTACAACGAGGTGCTCGGAACCATCACCGTTTCAGGCAGCGGAACAGTTTCGGGAGAGGGCGAAGACCAGGGTCAGGGAGAATCTTCTTGAACACCCGTGAGCATGGCAGAAAAGTGGCCGGACTGTTCGACAGCATCGCCCGGTGGTACGATTTTCTGAATCATTTTCTCAGCGCGGGGCAGGATATCTACTGGCGGTACCGTCTGGTGCACGGTGTGCGAATGGGGAAAACGGGGCGGATTTTGGATCTGGCGGCCGGTACCCTGGACGTCAGTCTGGAAATTCTGCGTCAGCACCCCGAGGCACGGGTGCTGGCCATGGACTTTTCCCGGGCCATGCTTGTCCAGGGAAAGGGCAAGATCCCGGAAAAGTTCGGAAATCAGCTTCATTTGGCCCAGGCTGACGGACGGCTTCTCCCGCTGCCCGATGCCAGCGTGGACTGCGTGACCATCGCCTTCGGCATCCGGAATATCCTGCCGCGCCGGGAAGCGTATGAGGAGATCATGCGGGTTCTCGCTCCGGGGGGACGGCTGTGTATTCTGGAGTTCGGAACCGGCCGGACCCGGATCTGGAAGGGGGTGTACAATCTCTATCTCAACCGGATACTGCCTCTGATAGGGCGGGTGGTGTCCAGGGACTCCACTGCCTACCAGTATCTTGCGGATACCATCATCGGATTTCCCTCGGCCCGGGAACTGGCCGGCGAGCTGTATGACGCGGGTTTTTCCAGGGTGCATTTTGCGCCCATGTGCTCCGGAATTGTGTATCTGCACACCGCGGAAAAGGAAGGGTCCCGGAGTCTTTGAAGGCCCCGGACTCCGGTCAGAGGCTCCGGCCGAGAAAGACCAGCACCAGGCCGGCCAGAAGGGCCAGAGAGCCCATGCGCCGCAATCCGGACGGGGACTGCCGGGAGAGCATGGCCAGTATCGAGGGCATCTTCTCCGCCCACAGGAAATAGGGCAGTCCTTCAAGGACAAAAGCCAGCCCCAGGGCGCACAGAAAAAAGGAAAGGTCGAAGTTCATGGCCGGTTTCTGCCATCATCCTCGGGCCATGTCCAGAGAGCGGGCCATTAAAATCTGAAGGACGAATCGACATGCAGCCAGACACATTCCGGGGTATCGCCTGTGAACATGATTGTTGAAAAGGGATTTTCGAGGTGAGTTCTCATCTCGCAGCACTGCCCGCGGGACAGACCGTTCCGGTCTCCTGCCTGGCGGAGCAGCTCGGGACACTGAACCGGGTCGCCCGGCGCAGGGGAGCCTGCATTGTGCAGACCGAACACGGACCCGACGGCGTCTGCCTGCTGATCATTCGCAAGGAAAGGGCGTGATTGCCCTGGTCTTTGCCACGGACAAGGAGCGGGATGCGGCCCTGGCCGGCAGCAGATGGGCCGGTTCGTTTTCGGACGGACTTCTCCCGGATCATCCAGGTATCCGTGTCGAAGTGGTGGGAGTGGGCCCGGTCAAGGCGGCTTTCAATCTGGGGGTACTGCTGGGCAGATATCCGGAAACAACGGGCGTGATCTGTCTGGGGATAGGGGGGACCTTTTCCCTGCATCGCTACCCCTTGGGCTCCACCTGCGTCATTACCAGCGAGACCTGGCCCGAGTACGGCCTGTTCGGCCCCGACCGGGTTCACCCGGAGAAAGTCGGATTCCCTTTGGGGGAACAGGATGGAACGCCCATCTGGGATACCATCGCTTTGAATCCCGATCTGGCTGCCCGGAGCATGGGCCTTGCCCTTTCCGGTACCTGGGCCCGCACCTCGGGGCTGACCGTTGCCGGGGTTTCAGCGACTCCGGGGCGGGCAGCATTTATGCGCAGAACCTATCGGCCCGGAGTGGAGAACATGGAAGGATTCTCCCTGGCCCTCGGGTGTCATGCCCGGACCACGTCCTTTCTGGAAATCAGGACCATCTCCAATTTGGTGGGCAGCCGGGATCAAAAACACTGGAGAATCGGCCCGGCTCTGAAGCGCCTCGGCCCGGTCCTGGACACACTTTTCTGTTCCGCGAAAGGATTACGCAAATGAAATCTTCAGACCTCCCCGCTTCTCTGTCTGTGGCAGTGTCTCCCTGTCCTAATGATACCTTTATCTTTGGGGCCTGGATTCTCGGGGGCATTGCGGACCTGCCGGACACCTGTTCCCGGTTTACCTGGAAGGATGTGGAAAATCTGAATACCGACGCCCGGGCCGGGGTTTTCGATGTGGTTAAGGTTTCGGCAGCGGCTGCCCTGGATCTGCAGGATTCCTATACGATCCTTCGCTCAGGCGGTGCCTTTGGTCTGCAGGACGGGCCCAAGCTCGTGGTCCGCTCCGGTTTTGCCGGGCCGCCCCGGACCGTTGCCGTGCCCGGGCTGCAGACCACGGCCATGCGCATTCTTGGAGCGGCCCTGCCTGAGACGTTCACGCCGGTCCCCATGCAGTTCGACACCATTGTTCCGGCCCTGCTGTCCGGCGAGGTGGATGCGGGGCTGCTCATTCATGAAACCGCTCTGATCTACGGCGAGTACGGCCTTGACCTCCTGCTGGATCTGGGGAAGTGGTGGCGGACCAAAACCAGCGGCAAGCCTCTGCCGCTGGGGTGTATCCTGGCCCGCAACACGCTGGGGGCGGCTCGTATCGCCGGTGTGGAGCAGCAGATTCGGACCAGCCTCGAGACCGCCCGAATTGATCCGGCCCCTGTTCGTCCGCTGCTCAGATCCCTGGCTCAGGAACTGGATGACACCACGCTGGACCGGCATATCGCCGCCTATGTCAACGAATACAGTCTCGATTTCGGCCCGGAAGGGGAAGAGGCTCTGCGCCTGCTCAACCGGATTCACCGTCTACGTTAACGGATTCTTCATGCATCGACTCAACACCTTCATTTCCTCGGAGTTGCCCGCCATCAACTCCGCCTTGAAGCGGGAAACCGGCACTCTGCATCCGCTGGTTCGTCCGGTGGCCGAGCATATTCTGGATGCGGGCGGAAAACGGCTGCGTCCCGTTCTGATGCTGCTCACGGCCCGGGCCCTGGGCCGTACCGGACAGGACCTCTATCCTGTGGCCTGTTCTCTGGAATTTCTGCACTCCGCGACCCTGCTCCATGACGACATTCTGGACCGTGCCGACCTGCGGCGGGGCAGGTCGGCCGCGCATCTGGATTTTGGCGAGCATAAGACCGTCCTTACCGGGGACGCCCTGCTCGCCCTGGCCAACGACATCGTGGCCCGTACCGGGGACCCGGATATGACCCGGTGTATCGCCCAGGCCATCATCCAGACCGCTACCGGTGAGATTCTGGAGATTGCGGCCATTCGGGACACCTCGCTGACCAGCGCCGGATATCTGGAGATCATTACCGGAAAGACCGCCTATCTGATTCAGGCTGCGTGTGAACTTGGGGCCCGTATGGCCGGGGCCGACGATGAGATGATTACGCGGGCCAAAGGGTACGGGGTCAATCTGGGGATCGCCTTCCAGCTGGTGGATGACGCCCTGGATTATTCCTCCAGCGCGGGCACCTCGGGCAAACCTCGCGGCGGAGACCTGCGGGAAGGCAAGTTCACTCTGCCGCTGCTCCTGTTCCTGGAGAGTCTGGAACCAGAGGAGCGGGACGAGCTTCGGGCCGGACTGGCCCGGGAGACGTTGACCGAGGAGGAGCTTCATACGATCACGGCCCGGATCGATGCCGAGGGATTTGCCGCGGCCACCAGGGTTGCGGCCGAAGAGTATCTGGCCCGAGCCCGGGCGTGCCTGGAATGTTTTTCCGCCTCCCCGGAAAAAGCGCTTCTCGAGGCAGTCCTGGAATATGTTCTGATCCGGGAGAAATAATTTTCACCATCCGGGCCGGCCCCTTTGCGGTCCCGGTCCCTGCGCGCCCCGCCCGCCAGGGCGAGTCCAACCCCCTGATTGAAAGGAGACCGTATGCTCACCCGTATAGAAGTCGCTCTCAGGCCCGACGTCGTCGATGTCCAGGGCAATAATGTCGCGGCCAAGATCAAGAAGGAACTCCATCTGCACGTGGATCGGGTCCGGTTGATCAAGGTGTACACCGTGGCCGGACTGAGCGAGGCCCAGATTCAGACCACCCTGGATCGGGGTGCCCTGCACGATCCGGTGCTGCACCAGGCCGGAACCAGCCCGGCCGCCGCGGATTTTGACTGGCTCATTGAGGTCGGATTCCGCCCCGGTGTGACCGACAACGAGGGCAAGACCGCCCGGGAAACCCTGCGTACCGTGCTCGGCCATGACGGCGAACCCGCCGTTTACACCTCTACCCAGTATCTTTTATCCGGGGATCTGTCCCGGGAGGGAGTCGAGCACATTGCCCGGGATCTGCTGGCCAATGAACTCATCCAGCGGTATGAGATCGTCGACAAGGCGTCCTGGATCGCCGGGCCCGGTTTTGAACCCAGGGCGGCCAAAGTCACCGGACAGGCCTCGGACCGGGTGGACACCATCGGTCTGACGGCCATGAACGAGGAGCAGCTCATGGCTCTCAGCCGGGACCGGGTCATGGCCCTCAGCCTGACCGAGATGCAGGCCCTGCAGGCGTACTACGCCTCCCCGGACGTGAGCGCCGCCCGGGAGGCGGCCGGCTTGCCCGCTGATCCCCTGGATGCGGAGCTGGAGTGTCTGGCCCAGACCTGGTCCGAGCACTGCAAGCATAAGATTTTCAGTTCCCGCATCGAGTACTCCGATCTGGAGACCGGCCGGTCCGAAACCGTGGATTCTTTGTACAAGACCTGCATTCAGGGGTCCACCAAAGCCCTGCGTGAACGGATGGGAGAGGATGATTTCTGTCTGTCCGTATTCAAGGACAACGCCGGGGTGATCCGCTTCGATGAGGACCACAACGTGTGCATCAAGGTGGAAACCCACAACTCCCCTTCGGCCCTGGATCCGTACGGCGGAGCCCTGACCGGCATCGTGGGCGTGAACCGCGACCCCATGGGCACCGGTCTGGGGGCCAACCTGGTGTGCAACACCGACGTGTTCTGTTTTGCCTCGCCCTATCATGAAGAGGAACTGCCCCCGAGACTCCTGCATCCGAGACGCATCTTCGAGGGTGTGCGCGAGGGCGTGGAGCACGGCGGGAACAAGTCCGGTATTCCGACAGTGAACGGAGCCCTTGTTTTTGACGAGCGGTATCTGGGTAAACCCCTGGTTTTCTGCGGCACCATCGGGACCATGCCCAAAAACGTGGCCGGCCGGCCCAGCCATGAAAAGAAGGCCCTGCCCGGCGACCGGATCATCATGGCCGGCGGACGTATCGGGGCCGACGGTATCCACGGCGCCACCTTTTCTTCCGAGGAGCTGCACGAGGGCTCTCCGGCCACGGCCGTACAGATCGGCGATCCCATCACCCAGCGTAAGATGTACGACTTTCTGATGCGGGCCAGGGACCTCGGGTTGTATAACGCCATCACCGACAACGGTGCCGGGGGACTGAGCTCTTCGGTGGGCGAAATGGCCGAGGATTGCGGCGGGTGCGATCTGGATCTGGCCAGGGCGCCGCTCAAGTATGACGGTCTGCTGCCCTGGGAGATTCTGGTTTCCGAGGCCCAGGAGCGGATGACCATGGCCGTGCCTCCGGAAAAGGTGGAAGAGTTCCTGACTCTGGCCGCTGAGATGGACGTGGAGGCCACGGATCTCGGCTCGTACACCGACTCCGGGTTTTTCCATGTCCGCTATGGGGACAAGACCGTGGCGCATCTGTCTATGGAATTTCTGCATGGTGGCGCCCCCCAGATGGAACTCACGGCGGTCTGGAAGGAGCCTGAGGCGGCCCGAAGCACCCCTGAAGTTCCCCGGGGCGAGGATCAGGCCCGGCTTCTGAATCGGATGCTCGGGAGGCTGAATATCTGCTCCAAGGAATACATCATCCGACAGTACGATCATGAGGTGCAGGGTGGTTCCGTGGTCAAGCCGCTCATTGGTGAAAAGCAGGACGGCCCGGCTGATGCGGCCGTGATCCGGCCGGTACTCGGCAGCGAAAAGGGACTGGTCATCAGTAACGGCATCTGCCCCAAGTTCAGTGATCTGGATGCCTACTGGATGATGGCCAACGCCATTGATGAAGGGGTGCGCAACGCCGTGGCTACGGGCGCGGATCTGCGGCACATGGCCGGAGTGGATAACTTCTGCTGGTGCGATCCGGTCCGGTCCGAAAAGACCCCGGACGGGGAGTACAAACTGGCCCAGCTGGTTCGGGCCAACAAGGCGTTGTCTGATTTCTGTCTGGCCTACGGTGTGCCCTGCATTTCGGGCAAGGACTCCATGAAGAACGACTACACCGGGGGCGGCACCAAGATTTCCATCCCGCCCACGGTGCTCTTTTCGGTCATGTCCGTGATCTCCGACGTGACCCGGTCTATGACTTCGGATTTCAAGACCCCGGGACAGCGAATCTACATTCTCGGCCTGACCAGAGCGGAACTGGGCGGTTCGGAACTGGCCCAGGAACTGGGGCTGATCGGAGGCCGGGTGCCTCAGGTGGACGCGCTGGCGGCCCGGAAGCGATACCTGGCCGTGCACGAGGCCATCGGCCGTAAAATGATCACCGCATGCCACGACCTGTCCGACGGCGGCCTGGCCGTGGGGCTGGCTGAAATGGCCATTGCCGGCCGGGTCGGGGCCGAGGTCGATCTGGATGCGGTACCGGTTTCCAGCGGGGACCTGCTCGTCGAGGAGATTTTGTACAGTGAGTCGGCCAGTCGGTTTCTGGTCACCGTGCCTGAGGATCAGGTGGACATCTTCGAGACCCTGTTCAAGGGGCAGAAGGCGGCCTGTATCGGTCGGACCGTGGACCGGGACAGGGTGACCGTGACCAGAGGGGGTGCAGAGGTTCTTGACGCTTCTGTGGCCGATTTGACCGCTGCCTGGAAAAAGACCCTGGACTGGTAGTCGGGGGATCTCAAGGGAACGCAAAAAAGGCGGGATGCTTTCGGCATCCCGCCTTTTTTGCGTTCATCTTCATGTAGAACCCGTTATTCCAGGAGGTTCGAGCTTTCTTTTATGGACTCGATAAGTTCGGAAGTGCGCCGCCTTGGAATGCCGAGACGGGAAAACCAGAACGGATGTCCGGTCATAAACCGGAGTGTCTGTTCAAGATCCTCCCTTGTGTGGGGTTCCAGGGTGATGCTCGGGACCAGGTCCAGAAATTCCAGTCCGGCGAAGAGATCCAGCCACGGGATGTTTCCCTGACCGATTCCCAGGTGCTGGTCCTCGGTTCCGGCGTTGTCGTGCAGATGCAGATGGTGGATATGGGGGGACATGGACTGGATCCAGCTGGTCAGATTTTTTCGGTCCCGGCCGCCTCCGAAGCTGTGCCAGTGGCCGATGTCGAGACAGAATCCGACCCCGGGGCCAAGCTCCCGGACAAGATCCCGAATAGGTCCGGGATCACCTTCATACACATTTTCCAGGTGCAGGGGGGGATGGCTCTCCCAGGTATGCAGAACCTGTCTCCAGGTCCGGGTGGAGTTGATCAGCCAGGCGGAAAAAAAGTCCTGATACAGTTCGGAGCGAAAGGCGGCGTGCCCGACCATGTGCAGTGGTTCGTAGTATCTGGCCGTGTTCAGGCCCTGGGTCAGCCGCTGTCTGGAGGCTTCTCTGATTCCGGGATCGATGCTGCCCGGTTGGAGATCGAAAAACGGGAGATGCACGGAACAGCGTAATCCGCAGTCATGAAACCTGCGGGCGGTTTGTTTATGCCACTTTCTGTCGAGTTTTTCCAGGGCCCAGATATCGAGTCCGATCTCGGGGTTCAGGGAGTTTTCCAGGAAATATTCAACATACTCAGGTTGTTGAGCTGCAAAACGGGCCGGGAGGTTTACGAAAAACGGTCTGGTCACGAGCTGCCTTCCTGCGCAAAGAGGGTCGAGGGGCGGAAAACCCGAAATGACAGGAATTGGACGTGGCTGTCAATAATGGTCCTTGATTTCAGCGGGGTGAATGCAATCATTGGGCCCGGGAGGCGAAAAGCGGGGGGCGGAGCGAAAACGCGCCTCCCCCCGCGTTTGGGGTGAATACGGTCT
>JAWLGC010000107.1:0-8739 GCA_041685265.1 Desulfomicrobiaceae bacterium
TCAGAGGTGATTCCAGCATTATTCGCCTGTCCCTGGTTTCCTTTCTTCCCGAATTCAGCCTGTGACGTGCGTAACATCAGCCAACGGCACCATTTGACTTTTACGAGATGATCATTACGATAATATCGTAACGGAGGTCTCGTAAAATGCCCAATCCATTTCGTCTTGAGGTCCTGGAAGCGGATGGCCCCTTTTGCGACAGGGAGGTGGAACTGAACCGACTGCGGCGACAAGCGGAGTCCACTCAAAACGTGGTGCTCGCTTCTCCCCGCAGGTTCGGCAAAACATCCTTGTGCCGCAAACTGCAACGGGAGCTTGAAACCGATGGGTATCTCTGCTTCGCCTTTGATTTTTCAGGAGTGGACTCCATCGCGGAAATCGCCAGACGGCTTGCCCGCGAAATATACAGAGCACTGGATGCGAAACAGCCCCTTCTGACAAAGGGAAAGCAGTGGATGGGAGCACTGCGCTCCTTCAGGCCTGCAGTCACCTTCGGCCCTTCCGGTGAAGCCGGTTTCACCATCACACACACCAACGAAATCGATCCGCCCGCAACGCTCCTCGAGAGCACACTCGAAGACCTGGCCGCCATTGTCCGCTCAAAAAAATACCCCTGCCACATTGTCATGGACGAGTTTCAGGACATCACCAAACTGAACGATTCAAAACTGGTCGAAGGATTGCTGCGAAAGAACATACAAGGGGTGCCTGCTTCCTTTATTTTCGTAGGCAGCAGAAGAAGCCTGCTCCTTCAGATGTTCAGCGATCAGAAACGATTTCTCACTCTTTCAGCCAACAAGGAATTTCTGCCGCCTCTTCCAAAGGAAGAGACATCGCAGTGCATTAAGGATCTGTTTCTTGCGGCAGATAGAGACATCGATATAGATATATGCAGGCACATCGTTACGGCAGCACACCAGTACCCGTTTTATGTTCAACGCCTGGCCAGCGAGGTCTATGAACGTGAAGACGACCCGATAACCCCGGCCACAGTGGAGAAGGCAGCTGAAACCGTCCTGATTTCAGAACAGGCTCTCTACGAAGTCATGATCGCTCCGCTTACGACCGGACAACTTCGCCTTCTCAAAGCTCTGGCTCGAACCCCCACCAATGCGATCACCGGAAAAGAGTTCGTTTCAAAAGCCGATCTGCCCACCTCATCCATTCCCGACATCCGCAAGGTGCTCACCAGAGCCGACCTCATCGAGAAAACGGACAGCGGAATCTGGAAAGTGGTCGATCCCTTTTTTGCCGCCTGGCTGAGGAGACTTTGAGGCGACCAGCTACGCTTCAGGACTGTCATACATGAGAGAAGAATCAGTACCTGAAGTTACGCACGCCGCAGATATCGGCCTTATAAGAGGCACTCATTCCCGCGAACAGCCTGCCCTCGACCACGATCGGGGGCGGGAATCTCCGCGCCGGTGGCAACGCCCGACATTGCCCACAAGTCTAAGATTCCCGTTTTCACGGGAATGACTGCTGGAAAGTACTGGCGTTGCGCTAAAGAACACCAGTCAAGGTGAGCTGCGTAACTTCAGTCAGTAAGAATCGGGGACAGATCAATAATGGCGGCTCGGCACCCAATAACCATAAAGCCTGGACACCAACAAAAAAGCACTCTATTTTTTTATACCGCTCTTCATCTAAATCCCTAAAGGGCAGCGTATGAACAAACAGGCCAATGGAACCTCTTCACGGGGTACTGAGAACCGAAAAAATCAGGAAGGCTCTGCCTGGACATGGCTGCCGGCTGAAACCGACCAGGTGGTCGCCGGACCCGTTTCCCAGGCAGAACAGACCACACGTACGTTCATCTTCTTTTCAATCCTTTTTCTTTTCCTTGCAGCCTGGCCGATCCAGGCCCAGGGGGAAACACCGCAGGCAACCAAAGGGCCGCGCCAGTCCGCCTCGGCTGCGCAGCCAAGGCAGGCCGCCTCAGCCGCGCAAACCGACGAAGCCCTGCGCGGACTGGCCGAAAAAAATGCCCTGACGGTCCGCGCCCTCATCGGCTACGGCCGCATCCCGGCCACCGCCATGAGCCCTCTGGCCGGGATGCGCTCCAGGGGCATCGATGTTCTCGGGGCCACGCCGGAGCAGCTCGGCGCCATCCTCAAGGAGCACGGCCCCTCGCTCTCTGCCACGGAGCGGGAGAGCCTGGGGCGGGTGGTCGAAACCATGCGCGATGTGGGCAAGGCCGAGACGGCCGCCGACCCGATCACCTACGCCCCGGGCGACGACGAGACCCTTGACCAGGCTGCGGCCGACATACTCGCCGAAGGCTTCGACGAGAGCCTCCTGCAGGACCCGGGCGACGTGTCCGCACAGACCTCAGCCCCCATGGGCGGGGGCGTCCCCTTTGTCGCATCCAGTATCAAACCCGCCACCCTGCCCCCCATGCAGTCCGCCCCGTTCCTTGATATCAACGACCTGACCCCGACCCAGTGGGACGGGGCCGTGGCCGCGGCCATGGAAGGCATGCGCATGGTCTACGGTCCCATGTCCGAGTTCGAGGAAAAGGCCTTTCGCAAGACCTGGGGCGTACTGCGCCAGTACCCCTCCCCCGACGCCGTGGACTACCTGAACAGGTTCAACCCCCTGCTGGGCGAATTCCTGTCCCTGCGCGGTGCCGTGGCCGAGGCCGGCGCCCGCCTCGAAGAAACCGTGAAACAGATCGCGTGGGCAGCCGAGGCCGACGCCCCGGCCATGGCCATGGAGGCCGTGACCCTGGCCCGGCAGCACCGCAACACGATCCTGTCCTGCCAGAAGCGCCTGGATGAGGTCGTGGCCGACCTGGTCGCCCTGGGCAACCCGCCCGACGGCAGGGATCTCATGGCCGAAGGCCAGCAGCGGTACAAGCGCGCCAAGGATTTCCTGCGCGCCCTGGTGGAGGATCCCGGCCCCGAAGGCGAATGGGTCGGCTACATCGTCTACCCAAAAAGTTTCGTGGTCCTTGAAGACGAAATCATCAAGCACCAGCC
This sequence comes from Desulfomicrobiaceae bacterium, assembly GCA_041685265.1. GTDB lineage: Bacteria > Desulfobacterota > Desulfovibrionia > Desulfovibrionales > Desulfomicrobiaceae > JAWLGC01. The sequence goes on from JAWLGC010000107.1 coordinate 2,982, forward strand.
CACCCACCTCTTCATCTATTCCTATGGAGAGCCTGCACGGTACTTCTGCATCGCCCTGGACACCAGCACATACGACGACAAGGAGTACGGAAGCATCGAAGGGATCGATCTGACCAGGGTCGACCTCGTCTCCGGCATCGAGGGCGATACCCTGAATCATTCCTTCGTTGACGAGGAAGGCGAGACCTGGGTCATCCATGCCGTGCGGTATACCGGAGGAGCCTTCCCGGAATTTTCCGAAGTTTCCCCGGACCGTTTTCAGGACGCACGCGTCAGGAACAATCGCGAGAAGCAGGAACGGCTCGCACAAGCCCGGCAGACCGAAGGCGCCATGGAAACCCTGAAGGAGGTCATTGGGGCGCAGATCAGTCACACCATGAGCGAAGATACCATCCTGGAAACCCTGGCCCACTTCCGCATGCGCGACGCATTCCACGCCGCGGCCATGAAATGGGCCTCCAGAGGCAGCTCGATGGCCGAATCCGAGGAGGCCCGGCTGCGCCGGTTCGACGCCCTGGTGAGCGAAGGCGCCCCGCAGCAGATCGCCCAGAGGCCCGCGGCGAAACAGAGGCCTCAGGACAAGAAGAAAAAGGCCGAGGAGCCGCAAGAGCCCAAAGCCGACCCCGGCCCGGACGACACGCCCCTGCACATCGTCGACGACCAGCCCGCCGAGGAACGGCGCGTCATCGACCAGGAGTCCATTGATTTCCACTCGGCCAACGTGGCCATTATCCAGCGCAACATGGACAAGGACATCGCCGAGATCGAACAGGAGACGGATCCCGTCCGCCGCCACGACCTGGAGATGCGCGTCCTCAATGCCAAGGCCAACCTCCAGTCCGAGCAGGACCGCATCGAGACCCTCAGAACCGGTGTCATCGTGCACACCCGCTCCGCCTGGGACGACTTCGCGCGCAGCCAGTTCATCCAGAAGATCGCCGCGGACCAGCGCAAGATGGAGAAAGTGGACCGCGCCATGAAAAAGGCCCTGTCCATGGCCGACAGCCTGCCCTATGACAAGGCCGCCACGGTCCGCGAGATCGTGTCCAGGGGCTTCAGCCCCGAGGTCATGACTGCCACGGACACAGCCAGGGCCTCGGCGGTCATCAAGGACGTCTACGCCGTGACCACGGAGCACTGGGAAAAGGAGAAGAAAAAGGCTGACGCCGACGCCGAGTGGGCCGATACCTGCCTGCAGACGGCGGAAACGGTCAAAGGCACCGCCGACAAATCCCTCATGGTCCTGTCCTTTGTGGGCGGCCCCGCCGTAAACAGGGTCTACCAGGGCGCGGTGGGCTACGTTGAAGGCGGGCCCAAGGAGGCGTTTTTGCGCGTGGGCGGGTCCTACAACCAGCTCACGGGCGTGGCCGTGGATGCCTATCGAGGCTTCGAGGCCGCCGTGGAGAGTGGCGGCGGCTGGGAGGAAGGGTACAGAGGCGCAGGCTGGGAGGTGGCCAAGGGCATCGTCATAGACAAGGCCATGGGATTCGTGGCCAGCGGAGTGACCCGGGGCTATGGTGCCGTGAAAGGCCTCAAGGGCGCCCGCACTGCCGACGCCCCGGGCTCGGCGCAGAAAACGTCCAGAACCAGGGCCGGCAGGACAGATAGCCAGGTATCCGGCGGCGCCACGAAGCTCAAGCCATCCACGATCCCCGACGACGGGTTCAACCGCCCCCTGAGCGAGGTCGAGATTCGGGAATACAAGGCGCAGGTGGCCGATGCACGAACACGCGTCACTTCCTACAAGAAAACCTTCAAGAAGCTGCAGCAGGCCCGCCAGGAAAAGGCCCCGCCGGCAAAAATCAAAAAGATCCTTCGCGAGCTCGACGACCGCTCGGCCAAGATCCACGCCTCGCCCCAGGCCAAGATGATCATGAAGACCCACCAGCGAAACCCAAAAAACAAGGAGATGGTCAAGCGCTTCGTGAACAGCATGGACCGCGTCCACAACCGCGTACAGAAACGCTTCCACCAAAAGATGAGTGCCGAATGGGAACGCGAGAACCTCGCGCCCATCCGCAACGCCGACAGCGGCAAGAGCGTCAACACCGACTACGACATTGCCCGCCGGGTCGAGTTCGACAAAAACGGCGTCCCCATCCCGCCGAAAAAGAACGGCCGGCCCGTACCCGAAAGCCTGTGGCAGGCCGAAGCCCAGAAGAAATGGGAGGAGTCGTACAAGGAGATCACGGGCCAGAATCCAAAGCGCTCCTGGGAGACCGTGACCACGGCCGGCCACTCCGAGTCCTACAAGGATCTGACCGTCATCGAGAAAAACGGCATCCTGCGCGCCAACAAGGCCTGGGCCGGGCAGACCTCCGACGTCAACCGATTCAAGGGCGATCACCTGCGCGGCGACCCGAACTTCAAACGCGTCGAAAAGCATGTGGAGGTCGCACGCAGCACGTCCAAGGAATGTCAGAAGCGCCTGCTGCCCCTCATGGAGGCCAAGGCCCCGCCCAAGACGGACAAGGCCAACTACGAGGCCTTCATGAAGCACAAGCAGTACTGGGAAAAAATGAACAAGATCATGAACGACATGGGCTCCGGCCGCATCAACCCCCTGGAGGGCGACCGACGCATCCGCCTGCTGTCGGGCGGCAAAAGTTCGCTTGAAGTGACGCACGACCTGCGCAACTTCCTGGAATCGCTCCTCAGGTTCGGAAAATCCTGAGCCAGCGGTCGAGGCGTGAAAAAAACAGGCCGGTGGTGCAGTCACTGCACCACCGCTTCCCTATCAATCACTCAGCTGAATATCCCTGCCCTCCCGGACCCGGTTCATATTGCGCACCGCACACATCTTACCGCACATGGAGCAGGAATCCTCGTGTTCGGGCATGGACGACTCCCGGTACGCCCTCGGCTTCTCCTTATCCATGGCCAGGGCGAACATCCCGTCCCAGTCCAGGGCGGCCCGGGCCCGGCTCATGGCGTCGTCCCACTTCCGGGCGCCGGGCACCTTTTTGGCGATGTCCGCGGCGTGGGCCGCGATGCGGGTGGCGAAGATCCCCTCTTTCATGTCCTCCAGAGACGGCAGCCTCAGGTGTTCGGCCGGGGTGACGTAGCACAGGAAATCCGCCCCGTTGGCAGCGGCAATGGCCCCGCCGATGGCGGCCGTGATGTGGTCATAGCCCGGGGCCACGTCGGTGACCAGGGGGCCGAGCACGTAGAACGGCGCCCCGTGGCAGAGCCGCTTCTCGAGCATCATGTTTCCGGGAATCTCGTCCATGGCCATGTGTCCCGGCCCCTCGATCATGACCTGAACGTTGCGCTCCCAGGCCCGCCTGGTGAGTTCGCCGAGCACGATCATTTCCTGGACCTGGCACCCGTCCGTGGAGTCGTGCAGACATCCGGGCCTGCATCCGTCGCCCAGACTCAGGGTCACGTCGTACTTCTCGCAGATGTCCAGAAGCCGGTCGAAGTGTTCGTAAAAGGGATTCTCCCGGTCGTTGAGGCGCATCCAGGAGTAGAGCAGCGAGCCGCCCCGGGACACGATGGAGGTGATCCGCTCGTCCGCCGCGATCCGCTCGGCCGTGGCCCGGTTCAGCCCGGCATGGATGGTCAGAAAGTCCACCCCGTCCCGGGAGTGCTCCTCCACCACCCGAAAAAACTCGTCCACGGAGATATCCTTGAGGTCCTTGTCGTAAAAGCCCACGGCATCGTACATGGGCACGGTGCCGATCATGGCCGAGGACTCGGCCACGACCCTGCGCCGAAACTTCCGGGTTTTCCCGAAACAGCTCAGGTCCATAATGGCCTCCGCTCCCAGGGACAGGGCGTGGCGGACCTTGTCCATCTCCATGTCCAGATCCTGGCAGTCCTTGGAGATCCCGAGATTGACGTTGACCTTGGTCCGCAGCCGCTCCCCCACCCCTTGGGGATCGAGGGCCGCATGATGTTTGTTGGCCGGAATGATCACCCTGCCGGCAGCCATCAGCTCTATCAGTTCTGCCGGATCAATCCCTTCCTTACCCGCTACGATCTCCATCTGCTGCGTAATAATGCCCTTGCGGGCCGCGTCCATCTGCGTGGTGTACTCTGGCATGTGTTCCTCTTCAATGCTGCAGGTTGCATGCAGAAGTACGGCCCGGACGGCCCTTCGTGCTCGACACGAAAAAAGCCCACCCGAAGGTGAGCTTAAAAATGATCGTATTCACGACCAAGCTTCCCTCCGGCAGTACGAACTGCATCAGGTTCCAAGGGTCGGAAGCGATCTTCCTCTCAGCTCCGTACGGAGCTCCCCCAGCTAGTTGATTCTTATGTTTCGAAGAGCTCTACGCGCAAGAAAAGGTCATGTAAAGGCCGTGCGTCCAGGACCCGGCCTTGGCCGCAGGGACTGCCTGGTCGCCGACAGAAACGGCTCTCGCCGTTAGCGGACGTATGGACACAGTCTGCAACCGATGCTATAATTTTTTATGTGTTTTTCAGGTCGCACATCCGTTCACAGAAACGAAAATGGAGCCGTTCCCGACATCCGCATGCGGTACGCCCCGGGTAACGCTCCCCGTTTTAACGGGGCATACCGCGGTCAAAAAAACCTTAGAACGTTTACGCAGATAAGGCAGCCACCATGAACGAAAAAAGCATGCAGAAAAATACCATCGCCGGAACCCTGGGGACGTTTTCCGGTGTTTTCACGCCGAGCATACTGACTATCCTTGGCATTATCCTCTTCCTGCGAACCGGTTACGTGGTGGGCAGCGCCGGTCTGGGGCGTGCGTTGATGATCATCGGCCTTGCCAACCTTATTTCCGTGCTGACCAGCGTGTCCCTTTCGGCCATTGCCACCAATTTAAAGGTCAAGGGCGGAGGGGATTACTATCTGATTTCGCGGACCCTCGGCCTGGAATTCGGAGGCGCCATCGGTATTGTCCTGTTTCTGGCCCAATCCGTGTCGATCGCTTTTTACTGCATCGGTTTTGGCGAAGTGCTGGGCGCATCGCCGCTTCTAGCGTCCTACGCGATCTCGCCGCGGCTGATCGCGGCGGCTGCCGTTGCCTTTCTGTTTATCTTTGCCTGGATGGGGGCTGACTGGGCGACCCGGTTTCAGTATGTGGTCATGGCCCTGCTGGCGGCGGCCCTGACATCTTTTTTTGTCGGCGGTTTTTCCAGATGGGACGCTGCAGTGTTCACCGCAAACTGGTCAGCGCCAGCGGACGGGCTGCCCTTCTGGGTGCTGTTCGCTCTCTTTTTCCCGGCTGTAACCGGATTCACACAAGGGGTGAGCATGTCCGGCGACCTGAAGGATCCGGGTAAAAGTCTCCCCCTCGGTACCTTTCTGGCAGTCGGGGTATCCATCATTGTCTATTTCGGAGCAGCCATACTGTTTGCCGGTGCACTTTCTCCCGAAGAGCTGACTGTCGATTACTCCGCCATGAACCGCGTGGCCGTCTACGCGGGGCTCATCGACGCAGGGGTTATCGCTGCAACACTTTCCTCGGCCATGGCCTCTTTTCTGGGTGCACCGCGGATTCTCCAATCTCTGGCTGCGGATCGCATTTTTCCTTTTCTCTTTTTCTTTGCCAAAGGGGCCGGACCGGCCGGCAATCCTCGCCGGGCAGTGATGCTGGCGACGGGCATCGCATTCGTGACGATAGCCCTCGGCAATCTAAATCTGATCGCGCCGGTGGTTTCGATGTTTTTTTTAATTTCTTATGGACTGCTCAATTATGCCACCTACTATGAAGTCCGCGCCGCAAGCCCCTCGTTCAGGCCGACATTCAAGTGGTTCGATCAGCGCCTCAGCCTGCTCGGCTTT
>JAWLGC010000108.1:0-3053 GCA_041685265.1 Desulfomicrobiaceae bacterium
TCATTCCCGTGAAAACGGGAATCTGAGACTTGTGGGCAATGTCGGGCGTTGCCACCGGCGCTGAGATTCCCGCGTTCGCGGGAATGACAGGCTCTTATTCGGCCGGTATCTGCTGCGTGCGTAACTTCAGTTACGTAACGTAATCCATACCGTGCCAGCCCCCCCCCTGCCCCCCTCAAGGGGCATAGGCGCTAACTTAGAATTTTCGCACCATTTTGGGACTTACAAAAAGCCTTAAAACTCAAGGTGCACCTCTCGGGATTTTTCGGTGAAAATCACCAAAGTTAGCGCCTATGCCCTCAAGGGGGGACCTTTGCGGGACAATTCCGGTCTGAGATATTACCCTTCAGAATTTACTTAACGCCATTGCCCCTAAAAGCCCGGCTCACCTTTGCAGGTGAGCCGGGCTTTTTTTGTTCGAACACAGTACAATCCCCTTGGAGATCTCCGCCTTTTTCGTAGCCAGACCGAACCCTTTCGTGATAGATGCCGCTCCGTTACAAAATGCACATCACAGTGCCTTCACTATGGAGCTACTCGACATGCCCTCCTCTACCCTGCACATGATTCTGGAACTGGTTCAAGCCATGAGCGTGGTTATGGTTCTGGCCTACCTGCTGATCAGAACCACATTTTTCAACGAAATTCTCGACCGCAGACTGACCCCGAAAAACCTGCTCTTCCTGTCCATATTCTTTGGCGCATTCTCCATTTATGGTACCATGGCCGGGTTTGACTTTCTGGGAGCCAAAATCAACATCCGGGACCTGGGGCCTTCCCTGGCCGGTCTGGTGGGCGGCCCCATAGCCGGGCTCGGTGCGGGACTGATCGGCGGAACACACCGGCTGCTCCTCGGGGGCCCGACCTGTACCTCCTGTTCCCTTTCCACTGTTCTGGCCGGAGTACTGGCCGGTCTGATCCATATGGCCCTCAAGGGGGAAGTGGTCAGCATCCGGCTGGCGGCAGCCTGGGGATTTGTTATGGAAAGCATCCATATGGGAATGGCCCTTATCGTCATCACGCCCCTGGATACCCCGGTCATCCCCTGGGAGACCCGGCTGGATATTATCAAGGGCGCTGCCCTGCCCATGATGACGGCCAGCGCCATGGGCATGGCCATCTTTGTGTTCATCGTCAAAAATCTGATTCGAGAACGGGAGGTGGAGGGAGCCAAAAAAATGATGGAAGGGGAACTCAAGGTCGCCCGGGAGATCCAGATGGGCATCGTGCCCAAGATCTTTCCGGCCTACCCGGATCGGCCGGAATTCGACCTGCACGCCTTTCTGGAACCGGCCAAGGAGGTCGGCGGGGACCTGTACGACTTCTATGAACTGGATGAAAAACATCTCTTCTTCGTGCTCGGCGATGTTTCCGGAAAAGGGGTCCCGGCCTCCCTGTTCATGGCCATCACCGTGGCCCTGTTCAAGGCCTGCGCCAAACCGGGCAGAGGACCGGCCGAAACCCTGAATATGGTCAACTCCCAACTGGCCAGGGACAACGAAGCGTGCATGTTCGTGACCCTGATCTGCGGCATTCTGGATACGGACACCGGCGAGATCCGCTACGCCAATGCCGGGCACAATCCGCCCCTGCACATCAAAGGGGACAGATCTGTGGAGTACGTCCAGGCCGCCCCTTTTCCGATGGCCGGCATCATGGACGACTGCGACTACAGCGAACATACGTTGCAGCTTCATCGGGGAGAGACACTGCTCATCTACACAGACGGCATCACCGAGGCCCTGAACATGGCCGAGGAGCTCTATTCGGAGGAGCGACTGGAACGGGATCTTACGGAACTGGCCGGGGAACCGGGGCAGACCATCATCTCAGGCCTTGCAGACAAGGTCCGGGCCTTTGCAGGAAACGCGCCGCAGTCCGACGATATGACCATGCTTTCCCTGACCTACACCGGGAAGGATTACGACCAACGTTGAATGAAAAGCTGCAGGTACGCGGGGCTCTCTTCCGCCCTGATATGTGTCGCCCCTTCAGGGCTCAAGACAGAAGACCGTTAATATGCCCTCTCCCCCTCTTCCTTCGCGCTCTTCGCGTCCTTCGCGGTAAGATTTTTTCGCCGCGAAGGACGCGAAGGAACGCGAAGAAAGAAATTTTTTGATTCAAAACACACACGGTGCGCAACTTCAGTTAAAAGGAAGACCATGCTCGACTTCACCAAAATAAAGACCTTCCCCATTCGGGAACGGGAAAACAAATTTCATCTCAACGACATGCTCCTACCCGGAAAATACCTGGCCGGAGAAATGGACAACATCGCCGAAGTGGCCGAACGCATGGTCACCGCCGGCAAAAACGGTCGCAAGACGCTCCTGCAGATGGGCGCAGCCGTGGTCAAGGAAGGGTGCGGTCCCCTGATCATCGATCTTATGAAACGGGGATTCATCCACCACGTGGCCGGAAACGGGGCGGTGTCCATTCATGATTTTGAAATCGCTCTTATCGGCGAGACCTCGGAGCATGTCCCGGGCGGGCTCAAAAACGGAACCTTCGGCATGGCAGATGAGACCGGCCGGATGATGAATGAGGCCATCAACCGGGGCGGACCCGAAGGAAAGGGCCTCGGCTGGTCCATCGGCCGGATGATCGACGAGCAGGACCTGCCCCACAAGGAGTACTCCCTGGCCTGGAACTGCTACAAACTCGGCGTTCCCTTCACCATCCACGTCACCCTGGGATGCGACATCATCCACCAGCACCCGCTGTGCGACGGCGCGGCCACGGGCGCAGCCACCTTCACCGACTTCAGGATCTTCACGGAGACCATGTCCCAGCTGAAAAAAGGCGTGCTCCTCAACTACGGCAGCGCAGTGACCATGCCCGAGGTATTTTTGAAGGCGTTGACCATCGCCCGCAACCTGGGGTGCGACGTGGAGCAGTTCACCACCGTGAACTTCGACTTCTTTGACATGTACCGCCCCCGGACCAGGGTGGTGGAGTGGCCCAAGGCCCTTGATTGCGAGGGATTCGACGTGCGCGGCGGGCACCGACAGACCTTTCCGGCCCTGCACCGGGCCATCGGAATGCTGGATGAG
>JAWLGC010000108.1:3153-8582 GCA_041685265.1 Desulfomicrobiaceae bacterium
ATCCCGGGCCCTGAACGCCCCTGCGCAGGATTGCAGGTAGTACTCCCACATCCTCTTGAACGTCGCGTCGTAGCGGTCCTTCAACCCGTTCCAGGCGCTTCTGAAATTGTCCAGCCAGGACATCAGGGTGGGGTCGTAATGCGGCCCGAGGTTGTGCCAGTCCTCCATGGAGAACCATTTTTCCGCGGCCCGGGCGATCTGGGCGATGCTCGGCAGACATCCGTTGGGAAAGATGTATCTGGTGATCCAGGGATCGCACTCCCGGCTGGTGACGTTGGAACCGATGGTGTGCAGCACGAAGATGCCGTCCGGCTTCAGACACCGGGCGACCACATCCATGAACGTGCCATAGTTCCTGCACCCGACATGCTCGAACATGCCCACGGAAACGACCCGGTCAAAGGGCTCGTTCAGACTGCGGTAATCGCACTGCCTGATCTCGACAGGCAGACCTTTGCAGAACTCCCGGGCAAAGCCGATCTGCTGCTCGGAGATGTTCACTCCGACCACTTCGCAGCCGTACGTTTCGGCCGCGAACCTGGCCAGCCCGCCCCAACCGCACCCGATGTCCAGAAGCCTGTGTCCGGGCCGCAGCTCGAGCTTGTCGCACAGCAGACGCATCTTATCCACCTGGGCCCGGGCCAGGTCTTCGGTATTGCGAAAGCACCCGCAGCTGTACTGGAGATAGGGGTCGAGAAAAGCCTGGAACAGATCATTGCCCAGATCGTAGTGATGTTCGGCGACAATGCCCGCTCTGGCCCGGGTCTGCAGGTTGAAAATTCGGCCCGGCAGTGTCCCCAGAGCCAGAAGCGGCCCCCCGCGAACCCGTTGCCCCAGACCGCAGCGCAGCGCCCGGGAGATGAACTCGTCAACCCGGTCGCACTCCCACCATCCACGCATATACCCTTCTCCAAGGCCGAGATTTCTCTTCCTGAGCACCTCGAAAAAGAACCGCTCGTCCGCCACCCGGATATCCCAGGGCCTGTCCCCGCCGACCTGCACGTCGGCTTCGGCCAGCATCTCGGTCACCAGCCGTGTGCTGTTCAACATGACGCCTCCCTTGGCTTTTGGCGTCCGGCCTTCCTGTTTTTCCCGAACAACCGTCAAAGCGGCCGCAGAAAGCCGGGCGTCGAGATACACGCCATGTTGACTACCACACGGGCACCATGCGGACAAATGACAGCTCCCCGGACGCGCTAGCTCCCGCCCGTTTCGGAGTCGGATGACTCACCTTGCGGGACCGGTTTTCCACCGGAGACCCCCAATCGGATTGCGGCCAACGCAAGCACCGCTCCGAACACCCCCATGGGTCCGGTGGGACGCTGAAACAGGAGGATGTCCCAGATGAAGGACAGGGTGGGCATGATCAGAATGGCCATGCCGGCCACGAACGCGGGAACCCTGGGCAATCCTCCGGCAATAAACAGCCAGCCGATGCCCTGAGAAACGAGCCCGTACAGAAACAGCCACAGCGCATCTTCAGAGGTGGGCACGGCCAGGGAGTGGTCCTGATACAGACACACTCCGGCCAGAAGGATGGCAGAGGTCAGGGAGATGACGGCCACGCTTGGAGCCGAACCGGGAGAGCCCGGGACACTGCGGGAAATACGTACGGTCAGAGTATACATGCCGAGCCAGAAGGCCGCCCCGAGGCCGAGAATAATCCCAAGCATGGTGTTTTTCGGGAGCCCGGCCACATCCACGCCCACAATGAGCCACAATCCGATCAGGGCCATGGGGATGGCCACTGCCAGACGTTTTGGAACCGTCTCGGAAAAACAGAGCCACCCGGCCACGGCCAGCACAAAAACCTGAAAATTGATAAGGATGGTGGCCAGACCAGGGCCGACAATGGAGATGGACCGGTGCCAGAAGACCAGATCCAGGACCAGGCTCGCTCCGGCCGCCACGGCCCAGGGCAGAACCCTGCGGGGCAGACGCAGGGATTCTTTCCGGTACAGGGACAGCCCCACCAGAAACAACCCGCCCACAAAGGTGCGGTAAAATGCGGCCACATCGGGCTCCACACTGGTCAGTTTGGCGAACACGGCGGAGAAGCTGATCATCACCCCTCCGGCCATGACCCTGGCCACGGGACTGGAGAAGAAACGACGCAGGTATGGGATCATGGCACCACCTGGAACCGGTTGAAACAGTTGCATGAAAAAAGGGCCAACCGGGTATCCATGAACAAATCGTGCCAGATTCGTCAGCCATTGACCACGTTGCGATTATTCAGACCCGAAACAGTGTTCGTCAGCCACACGGCACACACTGTGTACTCCTCTGGCAATGCCGCACCATTCTGCAGGACCGTAAAAACGTTGCAGAAGCACATCATGTCGCAAAAACGCATCACATATTTGCACCTGCGGATTCCCCGTTTATCCGCTCGCCGCAACAATCGCATTCTCCCGCCAGGCCTCAAAATCATCAATCAAATCAGCATGCGGCATCAAAAAATTTTCCCCTGCTCTCTTGACCTGAGCGCCAAAAAAAGACACAAGGACCCGTGTTACGAAATGTCATTTCATACTATTTAACGATCAACATTTCGCAATCGATCACCAAGGAGCATCCATGTACCGCACTCTGCTCGCTCTGCTTCTGCTGACCCTGCTCTCCTGCCCCGCCGCAGCTTCAAAACGTACCATCCAGGACGGAACCGGCCGTATGGTTCAAGTGCCGACCGCCCCGACGCGGATCATCTGTTCCGGTCCGGGCTGCCTGCGCCTGCTCACCTACCTCCAAGGCCAGAATATGGTTGTGGCCGTGGACGACATGGAATCCGGGCGATCCGGATTCGACGCCCGACCCTACGCCCTGGCCAATCCGCAGTTCAAGACCCTGCCCATCTTCGGACAGTTCCGGGGCCATGACGATCCGGAACGCATCCTGACCCTGCCCGATCAGCCCCAGGTCATCTTCAAGACCCACCCGGCCATGGGGCACGATCCGGACGAACTGCAAAACAAGACCGGGATTCCCGTGATCACTCTGGAATACGGCAATCTCGGATCGCAGCGGAACCGACTGTACCAGTCGATACGCACCATGGGCGACGTCATCGGCCGCCGGGAACGGGCCGAGGCGGTTATCGACTTTTTCGAGACACAGATCCGGGAACTCGCCATGCGCAGCGCGGACATTCCGGAACAGGACCGCGCCTCCGTTTTTATCGGCGGCGTGGCCGCCAAAGGCCCCCACGGATTTCAGTCCACAGAGCCGGGCTACCCTCCGTTTCAGTTCGTGCACGCCCGGAACATAGCCGCCTCCGGCAAAGAATCAAAGGAACTTCGTCATGCAGACGTGGCCAAGGAAAAAATCCTGGAATGGGACCCTGAGGTTCTGTTTCTGGACCTGTCCACCCTGCAGATGGGCGACGGGGCCGGCGGATTGTTCGAACTGAAGACCGATCCGGCCTACCAAGCCCTGACCGCCGTCCAAAAAGGCGAGGTCCACGGGTTGCTGCCGTACAACTGGTACAGCCGCAACTACGGATCCATCCTGGCCAACGGATTCTTCATCGGCAAACAACTCTCTCCTGAGAGATTTTCGGATATCGACCCTGCTGCAAAAGCAAATGAAATCTACGAATTTCTGGTCGGTAAACCGGTGTTTGATGCCATGAACAGCATGTTCAGGAACCTGGCCTTCACCCGCGTTCCCCTGAACTGATATGCACTTTCACGACGGAACCATCCCCAAGGAATACACCGGGTATATCACGACCAAGATGGTGTTCATCTCCGGCCTGGTGCTGCTCCTCGGCGCGGCCCTGGTCGGAGCCATCGGTCTTGGCGCGGCCACGATTCCCTTTTCCGATGTTCTCCGGTCCCTGGCCGGAGCTGCAACCAGCAAACGGTTCGACATCATCATCTGGAATATCCGGTTGCCCCAGGCGTTGTGCGCGGTGACGGCCGGGGCCGGACTGGCCGTGGCCGGAGCGGTCATGCAGTCGGTGCTGCGCAACCCGTTGGGCTCGCCCTTCACCCTTGGCATATCCCATGCCGCAGCCTTTGGAGCGGCCCTGTCGGTCATGGTCATGGACGGGGGCACCATGACCTCGTCCGCAGTGGGAGCCATCTCCATCACCAGCCCCATGTCCGTCACCTTCGCGGCCTTCGTGTGCAGCCTGCTGGCCGCCGGAGTGATCATCGGAGTCTCCCGCCTCCGCGGAGCCTCACCCGAAACCATGGTCCTCACCGGCGTGGCCCTTGGCGCCTTATTCACGGCCGGAACCATGTTTCTGCAGTATTTTGCCGACGACACCCAGCTGGCGGCCATGGTCTTCTGGACCTTTGGAGACACGGCCCGGGCCTCCTGGTCCGAGCTGGGCGTCGTAGCCGGAGTGACCGCGGTCTGCACTCTGTTTTTTCTGGCCAACGCCTGGAACTACAACGCCATCGATGCCGGAGAAGAAACCGCCCGGGGGCTGGGTATCCGTGTGGATCGGGTGCGGCTTCTGGGGATGCTGGCCGCCTCCCTGCTCACGGCTGTGTCCATCGCCTTTCTGGGCATCATCGGATTTGTTGGACTGGTGGTGCCGCATATGGTCCGGCGTATGATCGGTGCGGACCACCGTTTCCTGCTTCCGGCCTGCCTGGTCGGCGGTGGCCTGCTGCTTCTCATCTCGGACACTGCGGCCCGGCTCATCCTGGCTCCGCACATCCTGCCCGTATCCGTACTGACCGCCTTTCTGGGCGCGCCCGTGTTCATCACCCTGATCATCAAGGGGAACAGACCATGATTCTCGACGTGCAGGACACCTGCTTTTCCTATCAGTGCCGCGCAGTTCTGGAGCAGATCTCCTTTTCCGTGCACCCGGGCGAGCTTTTGGCTATTCTCGGCCCCAACGGCGTGGGCAAGACCACCCTGCTTAAATGCATCAATGCCATGCACCGCCCTGATGACGGGGCCATCCTGGTTGAGGGGGCCGACGTGCTCCGCCTCTCCCCTCCGGAAATCGCTCTATCCGTGGGATATGTGGCCCAGCGCTCGGAAGCCGCCCGGCTGACCGTGTTCGACGCCGTGCTCATGGGCCGCAAACCGCACATCCGGTGGCGGGTGTCCGAAAAGGATCTGAAGATCGTGGATGCGGCCCTGAAACGGCTCAACCTGAACGCACTCTCCCTGCGTCATCTGGACAGTCTGAGCGGCGGGGAGCTGCAGAAGGTGGCCATTGCCCGGGCCCTGGTGCAGGAACCCAGACTCCTGCTTCTGGACGAACCCACCAGCGCCCTGGACCTCAAGAACCAGATGGACATCCTGACCATGATCCGCCGGGTGGTGGACGAACACCGTATCGGCGCGGTCATGACCATGCACGACCTGAACACCGCCCTGCGGTTCGCCCATAAATTTCTGTTCCTCAAGGAAGGGAAGATCTTCGCCACCGGCCCGGTGCAGGACATCGAACCGGACATGGT
>JAWLGC010000109.1:0-8546 GCA_041685265.1 Desulfomicrobiaceae bacterium
CACCCTGGCGAGGGCCATCGGAATTCGTCAGGCGTACTCACAGCCCGGATCGAATTCAGATCGATATCGTCCAGAGAGGTCGGCAGAGTGGGGCCGCCAGGTGCACCCGGATCATTTTCAAGATCTCAGGTTTATTGATAAAGTTGCGTTCCCTGGTAAAAATACTGATATCGGGTTGCTTTATCGAGCAATGATCGGCTATTCCGGTAGATCATGGCCAGGAGATCTTCACTCAGATTCCACAAACACTTTTTTTGAGAGGAACAAATGAGAGAGCAAATGATGCACCAACGATTAACCTTTATCCTTCAGGCAATCCTGTTTATCGGATTACTCGCGGAAATCTGGGCAAAGCAGTGGTTTAATGCCGTAATAACCTGTGGAATAATATTAATAACATTTATTCCATTTTTTTTAGAAAAAAAATTTCGATTCTTTACCCCTCCTGAATTTGTTCTTCTCTCGATTGCATTCGTTTTTGCATCGCTTTTCCTTGGTGAGATCCATGGATACTACGATCATTACTGGTGGTGGGATATAGCCCTTCACACCGGTTCCGGATTTTTGCTTGGCATTATCGGCTTTTTATTGGTGCACGTATTAAACGAAACAGAAAAAATCGGTGTGCACATGAAACCAGGCTTTGTGGCTTTCTTTGCATTCCTATTCGCAATCGGAATGGGCGCTCTTTGGGAAATCTTCGAGTTTGGTATGGATAGTTTTTTCGGCATGAATATGCAAAAAGAGATGCTTGACGATCCTTCCGGATTGACAGACACAATGTGGGATCTGATTGTTGATACTCTTGGAGCGTTGATAATCTCGGTACTTGGGTATGGCTATATCAAGACATCTAAAAACGAGTCATTCCTCGAAAAATGGATCCAGGCATTCATTAAAAACAACCCTCGATTTTTTAAAAAATAGGCACAAAAAAAGATAATACTTTGTAAATGGTCATATTTTCCAGAAACAAAAGACCTGATCTGTGCACATATATGAATCGGATCTGTTGCACCTGATTGCGTCATCCGCTACACGTAAAAACATCTCCGAGGCCATCTGTCATAAAATCAGTTTTCAAATGACCCTATCCCCTCAATTGCCATGCCCCTAAAATTCCGTATATCCAAAACCGCTTCCCTACTGGTCTGTGCGGGGCTGGTCCTTGCCCTTGCTGTTTTCATTTTCAGTCCTGAAAAAATCGAGTCTCCCAAGGAAAAGCAGCCAGGAAAGCTCCACCCCCTGGCCTCGCACCTTGCAGAGACCTATACGGACGACCTCCCCGGACTTCTGGAAAAAAGGTACGTCCGTGTCCTGACCACGGTGAACCGGACCAATTTCTTTGTCGACGAAGGCCACCTGGTCGGTTTCGAGTACTCCCTGCTCAACGCCTACCAGCAGTTTCTGAACAAAAACAGGAAAAACAAAGGACTGCGTGTCGTCCTCGAGTACATTCCGGTGGAACGGAACGAGCTTATGGCCAAGCTGGAACAGGGATACGGGGACATTGCTGCGGCCGGACTGACCATCACCCCGGAACGGAAGAAACGGGTCGATTTCACCACACCCTACCTGACGAACGTCCGGGAAGTGATTGTGAGCCACAAGAAGGGATTCACCCCCGAACGTCTGGAGGATCTGGCCGGTCACACGATTTTTGTACGTGCAAGCAGCAGCTACAACGAAAGCCTGATCCGGCTGAACAAACAGTTCAGGAACAAGGGGCTCCCCCCGGTGCGTATCCAAACCATCGACGAACACATTGAAACTGAGGGCATCCTCGAGATGGTAAACGCCGGAGCCATCTCCATGACCGTGGCCGACGAACACATCGCCAGGGCCTGGTCCGGTCCTCTGCCTGACATCGTGGTCAACAGGGACCTGTCCATACGAACCGGAGGCAGGATCGCCTGGATGGTTCGCAAAAACAACCCGAAACTTCTGACCAGCCTGAATGCTTTTCTCCGGTCCCACAAACAGGGCACCCTGCTCGGAAACATCTATTTCGAGCGCTACTATGCACCATCCAGGGGGTTGCAGAACCCCAGGGAGATCGGGAACTGGAACAAGCTTGAAAAATACAAGACGGTCATCCAAAAATATGCCGATCAATACGGGATCGACTGGCTGCTCATCCTGGCCATGGCGTTTCAGGAATCCGGGCTGGACAACACCAGAACAAGCCATGCCGGGGCGGTCGGCCTCCTGCAGGTCCGCCCGTCCACGGCTGCGGACAAAAACATCGGCATCAGCAATGTCCGCAACCTGGACAACAACGTCCACGCCGGGGTCAAATACCTGCACTTCCTGCAAAACAGATATTTCAACTCCCCTTCCATGCGGCCCAGGGATCGGGTCCGCTTTGCCCTGGCCGCATACAACGCTGGTCCGGCCGCCATCCGCAGGGCCCGCAGGGAGGCAGAGCGCATGGGCCTCAATCCCGACCGCTGGTTCCGCAACGTGGAGCTTGCCGTACTCAAGACCATCAGCCGCGAAACCGTGCAGTACGTGAGCAACATCAACAGATACTACATCCTGTACACCACGATCCTTGATGAAGAAAAGGCACCCCGCGAGGCCGTGACGGCTGAAGAAAACATGCAGATCGGCAGGGCGTACCCGGCATCATTGATACCGGGAGTGATGGACACCGGGGCACGGGATGTCCCCCCTGCCGTATTTGACGCAGGGCCCCGGGCCGAAATTTCAGGCGAGGAGATGCAACGCGGCCAAAAGGAATCCGAATCGTAACGAAACCCTCCTGCCCGTATCTATAAGGATATCACGTGAAAAGAAAATCCACACTACTGCTCGTTGCTGTCATCCTGACCCTGCTCTGTTTTCAGGTCCCTCTCCACGCCCGATCCGATGAGCCGGATGCCCGAAAGAGCGGTCAGCCATCCGAAAGCGCCATGGACGCGGCGCAAAAGGATCAGGACAAACAGGAAACCGCCCTGGAGATGCTCCGATCCATCGTGCAGATGAAGGCGAACCTTGTAATCCGCATGGCTGAGAAAAAAAAGCAGATCAGGCAGTCCGAGTCTGATGCGCAGAAAGAGGAGCTCACATCGGAACTGACTCAGCTGGACAAACAACTGGCCGCTGCGAGTAGGGACTTCGAACGCATCGCCACCGGCGTGGATAACGGTGCGTTTACCGAAAAAAAAACGGAACGGTTTGACTGGAAAAACGAACTGGTCTCCCTGATGAAGCCCGGCATCATGGAAATCAAACGGTTGACGGCCAAGGCCAGAGAAAAGACCCAGCTCCGGGACCAGTTGTCCACCTATGAGGACCTGATGCCTCTGGCGGTCCAGGCCAGAATACGGGTCGAGGCGCTTGCAGCTGATGCCGAAAACCCTTCTCTTAAAAAGGAACTTGAAAAACTCCTCCCGGAATACAGGGGAATGGAGACCCAGATATCCAACAAACTCAACCTGGTCCGACTCCAGCTTGGGGAACTTGAGCAGAACGAGATCTCGCTGCTGGAAAGTTCCAAAAATTCGATCAAAAGGTTTTTCAAAACCCGGGGTCTGTTCATCTTCATAGCCATTGTCGCCAGCCTCGGCGTGGTGCTCGTATTGCGGGCCTGTTACCGACTTTTTATCAAAATGGTCCCCGGATACAGTGCCGCCTACAGACCGTTCCATATTCGCGCCTTTGAACTGATCTACAGGATTCTCATCTTTCTCATGGCCCTTCTGGCCGTGATACTGGTCTTTTACATATTCGAGGACTGGGTTCTGCTTTCCCTGGCCGTCATCGCCCTGATGGGCATGGCCTGGGCCGCCAAGAACACCCTGCCCCGCTTTGTGCACCAGAGCCGCCTTATGCTGAACATCGGCGCGGTCCGGGAAGGAGAACGCATGATGTACCAGGGGGTCCCATGGCTGGTGAAGCAGATCAACTTCTACTCCACCCTGGAAAACCCGGATCTCGATATCCGGATACGCCTGCCCATCGAGGCCCTTCTGGACAGGACCTCCAGAACGTTTCACCCGTCCGAATCCTGGTTTCCCTGCCGGAAAAACGACTGGGTCATCCTCTCGGACGGGATCCGGGGATGCGTCACCGCCCTGTCCCATGAGATGGTGGAGCTGGTTATGCGGGGCGGAGCCAGAAAGACCTATCAGACCGAAGACTTCCTGAGCCTGGCACCGCTCAACCTGTCCATGAATTTCAGGCTGAAGGTCTCCTTCGGCATTTCCTACACCCTCCAGAAGGAAGCCACAGGACGAGTACCTGATCAGCTTACCGCCTTTATCGAGAGCCGCATGGAAGAGGAAGGGTACACAAAAGACCTGCTCAACCTGCGGGTGGAGTTCGCCAGTGCCGGATCATCATCCCTGGACCTGGTGGTAATCGCGGACTTCAACGGGTCCCGGGCTCCCCTGTACAACCGGATCACCCGGGCCATCCAGCGCTGGTGCGTGGACGCTGCCACCCTGCACGGCTGGGAAATCCCCTTTCCACAGCTCGATATTCATCAGAAGAATTAACCCTGGCTGAGCCGACGACGGCCCCGAAAGGGGGCGTCGTGCACGGCCAGATCGCCTTTTCCCCAACACCTGCCGATATCGTGAAACTTTCGAACAGACACGACCTTCCAGCCGGTGTCGGGCTCGAGCCCGACACCGGCCTCCATTCTTTTCAATGGCCGCGGTTCTCTGAAAAGCGGGGATAATTTCCAGCGCTTCCCGTCACTTTTCTCCGAAAATACCGGCTATGCGATTTTCCAGCTCCTGCAACGTGTTCAGATCAATCAATCCGATATCAAGAACATGTATCCTGGCCACGCCGTTTTCGTAACCGATCGCCGCAGTCCCCGGAAGCAGACTGACTGTCCACAAAAAAAAGACCCTGGCAAGTTCCTTCTGCAGGGTAAAGGAATATTCGACTACCCGGGGACGGACATGGGCCCCAGGACAAAGGGCCCGGTAGGCAACATCCATACCGCCCAGCAGGGAATGCCACATAAAAAACGGGATAAATCGGATCAGGGGCCACAATCGCCAGGTCCAGGAATCCGGGGGCCACATAAAGAGGGTCACGCCCACACTCAGACCGGTTCCCACAAGCGTCCATACGGAAAACATGGCCTCGCCTTCAGTCAGAATGCACCAGAGCACGGTAAAGGCAGGAACCCGAAAGGCAATGGCCCGTATCCAGGACAACCAAAAGGACTCTTTCGTATGCGCTGCAGCTTTTTCCATACCTGTTTGCATGTAGGCCTCGTTGAAGGTTGTATGGCGGGCCCTATCGGTTCAGAACAATAAAGACGAGCATAAAAATAACGTACAGGGCACCTGCGGTGTGCCAGTAGAGAAGACGCTTTTCCAACCGATCCGGTACGGTCAGCATCCAGCGGGTCTCAAACAACCGGTTCGCCCACCCTTCCAGATCGATCCGTCCACAGGAGGGGTCGCAGTAGTGTCCCGTCTGCCATTTCCCACGCAGCCAGCGAAGCACGCTCTGCGCCTGATCAAGAAAAAGATTGTCGAGCCCCGGGGGATCGCGCCTGGCCCACGGGGTCGCGAGGAAAAGACCGGCCAGCACAACACCCAGACCGATCGGCCACAACCCGGGCACGAGGTTTACGTGTCCTGCCGCCGGATTCTGAATGTGGATACAGGGCAGAAGCCGCCCGATGGGCACAGCCAGAACCACCAGAAAGACCAGGGCGACCCACGCCACGACAGTCGAGGCAGCTGTTTTCCTGGTTGTGTCCGGCATCTTTTTAAACAACCGGTACATAAAAACCGAAAGCAGGAGCATGGTTCCGGTCGCGGTGACGCCCAGCATGGTCTTGAAAAAACCGCTCCATGGGCCGGGTGCAAACAAAGCACCCTGTTTGAGGGCCTGTTTGACCACTGCCCCGGCACTCAGAGGCAACCCGGCCAGGGTCAGACAGGCAAGCCCCAGCCCGACAAGGACAAGGCGACCACGCACAGAGTTTCTTCCCGCAGCCAGGGCCGGGCCGAGCCCGAGAAACAGAGAGCCCTTGGCCAGGCCGTGCACCAGGACAAAAAAGAGCAGCCCGGACAGAATCTCGTCCCCATCTCCTTTCCCGGCAACAACGACAAACCCCAGGGCCATGGTCATCAGCCCCATCTGGCTTATGCTGGACCAGGCCAGGATCGTCTTGGGGTCATGTCGACGCACCCCGGCCAGCACGCCGTACACGGCAGCGCAAAGCCCGGTCCATGCCAGTATAATGCCCCAGCCCTGCGGCCGGGCCGCAGGAAACATCTGCAACCACCCAAGAAGCCCCGCCTTGATCATGGCCCCGCTCAGCACTGCGCTGGCCGGGATGGGAGCTGCCGGATGGGCCAGGGGGAGCCAGACATGGAGCCCCAGGGCACCGGCTTTGACGCCGAGCCCCAGGTAGGCCAGGACCAGGACGACCGGTGTACAGGGATGCGTGCTCAAGGCGGGAACCACCCGGGAAAAGGCGAGATTTTCCATAAGAGGTGTTGTCAGAGCCGCGTAGAAAAAAGAAGCAGCGAGAAATACCTCTCCCAACACGGTCATGACCAGGTAGATCCGCGCCGCTCGTCTGGCCCGGGGGGTTCCGTTATGGATGATCAGACCGTACGCGGAAAAACTCATCAACGCGAAAAAAACATAAAAGGAAGCAAGGTCCTGAGCCAGACAGAGTCCGAGATTACCGCACAGCGCAAGGAGAAAGAACAGACTGAACCGGGCTGCCCCGGTTTGATCGTCCCGGAAATATCCGCCGGCAAACAGGCCGGAAGCCCCCCAGAGCACTGCGGTCAACAGCAGAAAGACCCTGCCGTAAAGGCCGAAATGCAGACTGGTTCCCAGAAAAAGGAAAGAATACCGGCCGGGATCGGGATCGATACCGGCCACAGCCAGAAAACAGGCCGGAACACACGCCAGCCACAGACCGTGCCTGCAGATCAACGGTCTGAACCGGGCCAGGGACAGAAAAATACCCAGAACAAGGGGAAAAAGGATCACGGCGATCCAGGTCATGGTCCGACCTCCCTTCCGAAGATGATCTGTTCGGCCACTCCCAGGGGACTCCAGGTCGATCCGGCGAATATCCCGGCGGCCAGACAGAAAGCAGCGGTAGCCAGCGGGGGCACAAGCAGAATCCAGGGTGCCTCGCCCCCCCGGCGGGGAACGATTTTTTCCACTCCGGCTCCGGCCGTGGACCGGGACTCGGGTTTGAACCAGGCCGCATGCAGTATCGGCAGAAAATAGGCGGCGTTGAGGGCGCTGCTGAGCACCAGGAGCGCGACCACCCAGTGCTCATTGGCCTGCAGCCCGCCCGCGGCAAGATACCATTTGCTTACAAAACCGGCCATGGGCGGGACTCCGATCATGCCCAGACTGGCCACTGTAAACATGGCCATGGTCAGCGGCATGGTTCGACCGATACCGTTCATCCGGTCGATGTCGTGAATGCCGCGGACCTTGGACAGAATTCCGGCACAAAAGAACAGGGTGATCTTCATAACCCCCTGATGCACGAGGTGTGTCAGGCCGCCCACTGTAGCCAGAGGGGCCAGAATGACGGCACCAAGGGCGATGTAGGAGACCTGGCTCACCGTAGAGTAGGCCAGTCGTCGCTTGAGATTATTCTGCATCAGGGCCCTGAACGAACCGAAAAGGATGGTTGCCCCCACAACTACGGCCAGTGGAGTAAGCACTCCCAACTCCGAGGCAAACCCCTTGCCGTAGACATCCAGAACCACGCGCAGCACTCCGAAGGCCCCCGCTTTGACTACGGCCACGGCATGGAGCAGGGCGCTCACCGGGGCAGGAGCGACCATGGCCCCGGGCAGCCAGCCGTGCATAGGAACAAGTGCTGCTTTCACACTCAAGCCGAAGATAAGCAGGACGAAAATGACAATCAGGTTTGCCCTGGGCAGGCCGGGAACCGAGCGAAGTACCCCTCCGGGGGTAAAGTCGAACGGCCCCACGAGCACCTGCAGCCAGGCCACGGCAAAAAAGAACACCGCTCCGGCGCTCATGGCGTACCAGAGATAGGTCCGTCCGGCAGCAAGGGACTCGGACGTGGCATCGTGCACCACCAGGGGATAGGTGACCAGGGTCAGAAATTCATAAAAGATGAAAAAAGTGATCAGATTACCGGCCAGAGCCACGCCCGTGGAAGCGGTCACACACAGGCTGAAGAATCCGAAAAACCTGCTCCTGTTATGTGAATCCTCGAGATAGCCCACGGCATACATCGTGGTCAGAAACCAGAGATTACTGGACAGGGAGACAAAGGCCAGGGACAAAAGATCCACTCTGAGCAGAAAGTTGAATCCCGGTCCCATGGAGAACTCCACCTCGTACAGAGTCCCGTGCACCAGAAGATCCCAGCCCATGACGAACACCCCGAGAACCTTGACCGTGGCCCCGACCATGTTCAGGATGGTACGGGTTTTCGTATTCTCCTCGGGCAGGACAAAGATGATCAGCCCGGTAACCAGCGAACTGCACAGGACCGTTACCAGGAGCCAGGATTGTGCATTCATGGGACTCCCTTTGCAATGGCTGACAAAAACGGC
>JAWLGC010000110.1:0-8515 GCA_041685265.1 Desulfomicrobiaceae bacterium
ACCTTTTTCTCCTCATCGATCATGGGGCAGGTCATGGTATCGGAGATGAGATCGCAGGAATCGCGGTACATGTACTCGTCGGCCACAAACCGCTCCAGTCGACCGATGGCGATGGGCTTGCCTTTGGCGTTCAGGATACAGGCACCCTCACACTGGGATTCCTGAGGGCAGACCCGGCCGCAGATGGCGGGCAGACTGTTGGTGGAGCGAATGACCCTGTAGGCGCCTTCCACATTGCCCTGAGCCATTTCCGCGATAAAATCGGCAATGGGCACCTCCACAGGACACCCCTTGACGCATTTGGGATCCTTGCAGTGCAGACAGCGACCGGCTTCACGCACGGCCATCTCAAAGGTGTACCCCAGGGCGACCTCGTCGAAATTGGTCACCCGCTGCTCGGGCGGCTGCACCGGCATAGGCGTCCGGTCCGCCAGGGGCTTTTTCTTCTTTTTTTTCCTTCCCGAGTCACACAGACACTCCTGATAGACCTGCATGGATTCCTGCTCCAGGCTCGAAAAGGACCTGAGACGCATCCCGAGCTCCCTGAAATCGACCTGGTGCCCGTCGAACTCCGGCCCATCCACGCAGGCAAACCGGGTCTCTCCGCCCACGGACACCCGGCATGCTCCGCACATGCCGATGCCGTCGACCATAATGGAGTTCAGGGAAACCGTGGTCTTCACACCAAAGGGCCGGGTGGTCTCGGCAACAGCGGCCATCATGGGTACAGGGCCGATGGCCACGACCTCGGCAACGGTCTTGTCCTGCTCCAGACGATCCTTGAGCAGTTCCGTGACCAGCCCCTTGTGGCCGTAGCTCCCGTCATCAGTGGAAACCAGCACTTCATCGGCAAACAGCTTGAGTTCATCCTCGAAAAGAAGAAGCTCCTTGTTCCGGGCCCCGATGATGGTCACCACCCTGTTGCCCGCCTCGTGATGGCCTTTGGCGATATGATGCATGGCCGCAATACCGGTACCGCCTCCCACGCAGATGACCGTTCCCCCTTTCTCGATATGGGTCGGCTTGCCCAGCGGTCCGCACACATCATGAATGGCGTCGCCCTCTTTGAGCTGCTCCAGCATGGCTGTGGACTTACCGAGGACCAGGTAGACGATGGTGATGGTTCCCGTATCCCTGTCCGTATCGGCGATGGTCAGCGGAATACGCTCCCCCCTGGGGTCCACGCGCAGAATGACAAAATTGCCCGGTCTGGCCTTGGCGGCGATCTGCGGGGCCTTGATGACCAGCTTGCTGGTCTGATCCGGAATAAGCCGGGTCTTCTCGACAATGATATTCAGCATATCTCTTCCTTGTTTCTTTGACACAGGATGGTAAATGATACGATCCTGCTCTGCCATGCAGACAGGGTGCCAAGACGCGGCAACAAAAACAACATACTGTTTTTATTGCTTTTCTTGTTTCACAGGACGCGCCGACCCGACAATATTCCCGCACAGGAGGAAAAAAATTCCTGTGTCGCAGGAAAACACCCCCTTGTTGAACAAAAGGATGCAGGATATCAGGCCGGAAAATCTCCATAGACTTTTTTCGAACAACCGGCCGGGCCGGGCACGAAGCACTGCCGGCAACCTTTGCCTTTAAACCCCGCACACCGCAAGGCGTTCCCATGAGCACCCAACCGTTGAAATCGATACGCTTCAAGCTCTTGAATATGAAACGTCAGCTCATCTATATTTTCGAGTATCGAACGAACTCTGCGCTCTGCCACAAAGGTCACGGCCCGCAGCCTTAAGGAAACAGTGCTCGAACCCGCAGACCAGGGACTTGACCCGAAAGAACGGATACGACATATCATTGCCAGTATCCGCTACGAGGATCACGGGTACTATTTCATCTACGGCATCAACGGAAGCGTGAAAAAGACCGCCCTGCGCATCTCCAGCCTCTCCCAGTCCAGACTGTATGCCCTGCTCAAAAAACACGGGCTGCAGAAACGACAATGCCACAACAACGAATGAGGGAATAGAAATGCCCGGAAAAATCGCCATCATCGGCTCCGGAGCCATCGGAGCCTTTTACGGAGCCCGGCTGCTGCAGGCCGGCAACGACGTCCATTTTCTCTTCCATTCCGATATCGAGCATGTCCGCAGGCACGGCCTGCGCGTGGACTCCGTGGACGGAGACATGTTTTTTCCTGAGGTCAACGCCTACGGAAGCGCAGACGAAATGCCGGTGTGCGATCTGGTGATCGTGGCCACCAAGTCCACTCAGAACCATCTCCTTGCAGACCTGCTGCGCCCCGTCTGCAGTGAAACCACGGCAGTGCTTCTGCTCCAGAACGGACTGAACGGGGAGCGGCTCATCCACGACCTGGGGTTCGGAGGGCCGGTCCTGGGCGGGCTGTGCTTTGTGTGCTGCAACAAGCTCGGACCCGGGCACATCGCCCATCTGGAAAACGGCAGAATCATCATCGGGCAGTACCGCGAAGACGAACAGCCCGCCGGCCGGACCGAGGTGCAGGAAAACATCGCGGTCATGTTTGAAGAAGCCAAAATCCCCATCGACCGCACCCCGGACCTGATCCTGGCCCGGTGGCACAAACTGCTGTGGAATATGCCCTTCAACGGGTTGTGCGCCCTCTTAAACGCCACCACGGACCGGATCATGGCCAACCAGGCCACCCGCGACCTGGCCTACGCCATCATGCAGGAGACCCGGGCCGGAGCCCGGGCCCTGGGAAGGGATCTGCCCGAGGCCACCCTGGACGCCATCATGGAGTTCACCGACACTCTGGCCCCGTACAAACCGAGCATGATGCTCGACGCCATCAACAGGCGGGACATGGAACTGGAAGGAATTTATGGCGAGCCGATCCGAACGGCGGCAAAGCTGGGAGTGGAGATGCCGAGAAGCGAGACATTGTACCGGGAACTGCAGTTCCTGAATGCGAGCTACAAGTAGCACCGCCCCTCTTCCCCTAAAACCTAACACTTAAAGCCTAAAACTATCCCCATGCGCTCCCGCTTCGCCCCCAGTCCCTCCGGCCGAATGCATCTCGGCAACGGGTGGGCCGCTCTGGCCTGCTGGCTGGCCTGCCGCTCCGCCGGCGGGACCATTGTCCTGCGTATCGAGGATATCGATCAGGCCCGCTCCAGACAGGAGTTCATCGACCTCATCCCCGAAGACCTGGCCTGGCTGGGGCTGGACTGGGACGAAGGGCCTGTCAAAGGCGGCGCGTACGGTCCGTACGTGCAGAGTCAGCGACTTGCCCGGTACGATGAGGTTCTGGCCGAGCTTGCCGAACGCAGGCTGATCTACCCCTGCTACTGCACCCGCAAAGAACTGCAGGAAGCCGCCCGCATCCGTCGTAACGCCGGGCCGGTCTACCCGGGATTCTGCAGAAACCTCACGCCAGAGCAGTGCCTGGAGCGGGAAAATTCCGGTCGACGCCCGTCCCTTCGCGTCTCCTTTCCTCCGGGCGAAGTGACCTTTAACGACCTGGTTCTCGGCCCGGTCACCCTGCACACTTCGGAACTGGGCGGCGATTTCCCGGTCCGCCGTACAGACGGGGTACACGCCTACCAGCTGGCCGTGGCAGTGGACGATGCGGACATGCATGTCACCCAGGTCATTCGGGGCGCGGACATCCTGGATTCCACCCCGCGCCAGCTCCGCCTTTTCGAACTTCTCGGTGAGGCGCCCCCAAGCTACGGCCATGTCCCCCTGCTGGTGGACCACACCGGCCGCAAGCTGTCCAAAACCCACAAGGACCTGGAGCTGGCAGCCCTGCGGGAACGGGGGGTCCGGCCCGAGGTGGTCATCGGGTACCTGGCCTACAAGTCCGGGCTCATCGACAGGTACCGGCCCCTGCATGCCGGGGAACTCCTGCCGGAATTTTCCCTGCCCCGCCTGAACCGCCCTCCCATAGAAATCGAGCCGGATGCCGAAGTCGTACTGGCTCGATTCTCGAAAAAATAAAAACGCCCGGACTTCCTTCAGGAAAACCGAACGTTCATGCAGGGATCAGTACCGGCTAATTGGGATTTCAACAACGGCTAATTCGGAAAATTTCTTTGGCTAATTCGGAATATACCTGCGGAAATTCCGGGACATCTAAACACTAACCATATGAAATTAAACTTTAATTACATACTGCTTCATCTCAATTATTTAAGAAAAAAAATGCCCGAAATTCAAGCATACACCAGACATAATATTTACTCCGTAAGATTCGACCCTTCATCATCCCCAACTTACGCGCCATGCCCGGCGCACAAAAAACGCCCGGGCTCCCTAACGGAGTCCCGGGCGTCTTCACATCCTTTGACGTAATCCTCAATACTGCTCGAAACCCTGTCCAAGGGCAATGGAAGCATTGGCCGCAACCATACCGCCGGAACCCGATCCCGCCATGGGGCTGCCCCACTCAACGTCTCCCTGAGATGGTTGCGGCAACACACCGTCCCTTTTCCCTGGCTCTCGCGAATCCGGCTTTCCGTGCAACCTGAACCTATCCAGAATACGCTGCAACCCTGCGGCCCGTTCCTCCAGCTGCCGGGCCGCCGCCGCGGTCTCCTCCACGCCGGCGGTGTTCTGCTGGGTGACCTGGTCGATCTGCCCCAGTCCTATATTGATCTGACCGATGCCGCTGGACTGCTCTCTGGAAGCCTCGGTAATCATTTCAAGAAGTCCTGCCGTCTCCCGGACCGAAACCACGATTTTGCCCAGTGCTCCGTCCATTTCCTGTACGATACCGATGCCCCGCTCCACGCTGACTCCCGCACTGGAGATGAGAGCTTCGGTCTCGTGGGCCGCTTCTGCGCTGCGCCCGGCCAGGTTGCGGACTTCCTCGGCCACCACCGCGAATCCCTTGCCGTGCTGTCCGGCCCGGGCCGCCTCCACAGCCGCGTTCAGGGCCAGCAGATTGGTCTGAAAGGCGATCTCATCGATGACCTTGATAATCCTGGCGATATCCCGGCTGGCCTGGCCGATATCCTCCATGGCCTGCACCATATCAGCCATTTTTTCAGTCCCCGTCTCGACCTCCTGCCGACCGGTTGCAATACGCTCATTAGCCTGCCCGGCCGCCCTGGCGTTGCTCTCGGTCTGGGCCGCAATCTCGGCCATGGAACTTGAAATCTGCTCCAGAGAAGAGGCCTGCTCCGTGGCTCCCTGAGAGAGAGCCTGCCCGGAATCCGAAATCTGTCTGGTCCCGGCAGCCATCTCCACGGCCGCACTTCTTGTGGCATCGGCCAATCCATGCAACTGCTCGATCATCCTGTTCACGGCCGGGCCGACTTCATCCCTTTGGGACAATTTGTCCATAGACACGGTCAGGTCACCTTCACCCACATCATGAAGGACTTTTTTCAGGGAGTGAAACATGGTCGAAACCCGGTTCACGCTGGTGATCATGTGACCCACTTCGTCACCGCTCAACACCTCGAGATGCTCCGGGGCCTTGCCGTCGGCCAGTTCATCAAGGGCGGTCACGGCCCGGGCAACCCGAATCGTAATATTTCTGGAAACCAGAAAAACGATTACGGAAATCAACAGCAGGGCACACACCAGAGCCACCGCACTGACGACAGCCATACGATCGGCCTCGGCATACATGGCCTTTTCGGGAATACATACGGCCATACTCCACGGTGTATTCACACCGGAAATGGTCACCGGGGAAAAACGATAGTACATCCGGTTGCCGGTCACCGAGCTGGTCCGACTCACCTCATACGCATTGCCCGAGGCAATGGCCCCGCGCAATGCCGGCTGCAGCTCCTTTTCGAAATATCCGACCGCATCCTCCCCGACCCGATCCTTCTTCTTTTTATGGGCCACATAGGTACCGGTGTTGGAGACCAGAAATCCGTACCCGCCAAAAGGAGCGATCTCTTCCACAACGGACTGGAACCGGTCCAGGGAAAAACTGGCCCCGACCATGCCGACCCGTTTGCCATTAATGACTATGGGCGCCCCCACGGAGATCAGCGTCACCGGATTGCCTTCGATGGTAAAGGTGACCGGATCACTGACGAAAAAATTTCCTTCCCTGACCGGGACGTTGTAAAACGAACTCTCAGGGCCATTGGTGTCATGGCCGACACAGGTCTGGACCCGGTCCCAGCCGCGGTTCCAGCAGGCTGCATACCGGCCGGCACCGTCGTTGCCGAGCACTCCTTTGAACTCGCTGTCCCTGCCGTCCAGGGCGTCCGGCTCCCAGACTGAAAGCAGGGTCATAAGCTGCGGGTTGGCATCCCGGCCTCCCTGCAGCAATTTGTCCATGGCTTCACGGCTCAACCCGGAGTCGCTCCCGTGCAGGCTTGCCGCTGCTTCGGCCAGCGTTGAAGCCGTCCACAGAGCCCGATCGATCTCCCTGGCCACCCTGTCTCCGGTGTCCTCGATCACGTTGGCCGCTGTCAGCCGGGCCTCTCTGGCGGCGAGATTGTATTCATCATACACCAGATATCCGACCAGACTCCCGAAAACCAGAAAGACCCCGGCCAGAATCGGGATCAGTATCTTCACCCTGAGTGTTATCCTTTTCATCCCCCCTCCCGTTCATATTTCGTATTAATGGAGTATGAAACGTAACCCTCCAAGGTTACAAGGAAATGGCAGGAATGAAGCAACTTTCAAAAATGTAACTGAAGTTACGCAGCCCGTCTTGTCTGATGTCCTTGAGTGCACCGCCTGTACTTTCCAGCAGTCATTCCCGTGAAAACGGGAATCTTGGAATTGGTGGCAATGCCAGGCGTTGCCACCGGCGCCGAGATTCCCGCGTTCGCGGGAATGACAGCCTCTTACGCAGCCGGTATCTACGGTGTGCGTAACATCAGTATCTAAAATTGATTTTAAAATCTCCATCAGCGAGTTCAGCAGTCTGAACAAATAAAAAACGCCCGGGCTTCCTTCAGGAAACCCGGGCGTCCTCAAATCCGCGCATTGCGTCGAATCAGTATTTTCCGAACTCGTCATCATCCAGGGCGATAACATCTTCGGGGTGGGTGACCTGTCCACCTCCCCGGGTCTGCATTCCTCCCCATCCGGTGTCGCCCACTGGGGGCTGGGCTGGTGCTGTCCGGGAAGCAGACGGGGGCTGTGCCGCGGAAAGAGGACGTTGCCCCTGTGCGGGACGGCTGCTCACTGCGGACATTCCAGAAGCCCCGCCCTTCAGCCGGAACGTGGCCAGGAGCCGCTTGAGCTCTCCGGCCTGGGAAGCCAACTCCTCGGCTGCGGCCGCGCTCTGTTCGGCGTTGGCGGTGTTGCCCTGGGTGACCTGATCGATCTGGCCGAGGCCCTGGTTGACCTCGCCGATACCATGGGCCTGCTCGGTGCTGGCCGCGGCGATCTCATTGACCAGGTCCGTGACCCGGGAGACCCGGTCCACGATCTCGGCCAGGGCTTCGGCGGTCTTGTCCGCGATCTCGGCTCCGTTTTCCGCCTTTTTCACCGACCCCTCGATAAGGTCCGAGGTTTCCGTGGCCGCTTTGGCGCTGCGGGCGGCCAGGTTGCGGACCTCTTCGGCCACCACGGCGAACCCCTTGCCGTGCTGCCCGGCCCGGGCCGCCTCTACGGCCGCGTTCAGGGCCAGGAGGTTGGTCTGAAAGGCGATCTCGTCGATAGCCTTGATGATTTTGCTGATGGACTGCCCGGATTCGTTGATCTCGGCCATGGCCGAGACCATCTGCTTCATCCGGCTGCTGCCGGTCTCGGCCGCATTCTTGGCCTCGACGGCCAGAGAGCTGGCCTGGGTGGCGTTATCAGCGTTGAGCTTTGTCTGGGAGGAGAGCTCCCCCATGGAGCTTGATATCTCCTCCAGGGACGAAGCCGCCTCGGTGGCCCCCTGAGACAGGGACTGGCTGGCATCGGAGACCTGAACACTGCCCGTGGCGATCTGCTCTCCGGCCATCTGGACCTGCCCCAGGACACTGTTCAGGCTTCCGGTCATCTTCTGCAGCACTCGACCGAACTGGTCTTTATCCGAAGCCAGCTGCACTTCCACATCCAGGTTGCCCGAGGCAATGGTCTCGGCCAGGTCCGCGTTTTTCTGCAGCCCGTCGGCCATACGGTCCAGAGCCGCGGCCAGGGTCCCGATCTCGTCTTTTCGGTCCAGAGTGATACGGGCGGAGAGGTCTCCGGCCGCGATCTGCTCGGCAAAGGCCGCTCCCTGAACAAGGGGCCTGGTGATCACCCGGGCCACCAGAAAAACGACCACCCCGACCGTGACCAGAGCCGCGATCAGCAGCAGGACACTCATAAACAGAAACTCGTTTGCGGCCTCATAGATCCTGTCCTTGGGAACGGCGATACCCATGGACCAGGGGGTCGTGGTGCCCTGCACCGTGACCGGCTGGAACAGGACATAGTAGTCAAGACCATCCACGGCCGAGGTCATGAATGCGCCGAATTCGCTACCCCCGGCAACTGCCTCCATGATGGCCCGCTTACGGTCCGCGGCGAATCCCTCGGCAATATCCTTTCCGATCAACCCCTTATCCGGATGGGCCACGGTGTACCCCTTATTGGAGGCGATAAAGGCGTACCCGGTCTC
>JAWLGC010000111.1:0-1793 GCA_041685265.1 Desulfomicrobiaceae bacterium
GACCACCCCGATCACTTTCCCGTTCTTTCGGATGGGCACACAGGAGTCCACCAGCATGACGTTTTTTCCCCCGATCTCGTAGGTCGTGGGCTCGGTGACGAAAATTTTTCCGGTGTCCATAGGGATCCTGTAGTAGTCGAGTTCATCCGGAGTGGTGCAGGGAGTGACATTGATACCCCCGATCCGGTTCCAGTACGGCATGAACCGCCCGGTTTCGTCACTGCCGGGGCTGTCTTTGAACGCAGCGTCCTGTCCGTCGAAGGCGTTCGGCTCGAAGGCGACCCAGATCCCTTCGAATCCGGGATTGTTCTCCAGGGCCCGCCGGAGGATGGCATTGGCTTCTGTTCGGTCGGGAACTCTGTCCGACTGGACGTAGGCCTCGAACACGGCTCCCATGCTGATGGCCTGATCCACAATGGGGTTGAGGCCGGTCAGGACTTCGGCGCTCAGGCTTGCGACCATCTCCCCGGCCATGGTTCGGGCCGAGTTCTGGCTCGACGTCCGCATGGTCTGGCCGATATAGGCCATCAGACCGGCGATGACCAGCAGGGTGATCAAAGAGATGGGGAGTAGAATCTTATTTCGTATTTTCATGGACGCGAACATAAATCCTCTTTCTCGGGGTTGGTGAAGAAGCTGAAAAAAGTTCCGGGTCAGGAAAACATTTCCAGATGGCAACCCGGTGACTCTTTTATGACGATAACGTATTTCTGTTTTTGCGGGCAACAGGTTTCAAAAGACAAGAAAATAGAGTGAGCGTTCGGTCTCTTAAAGTGGAAAACAATATCAGATAATGCGAGTGGTCTTTTAGTTCCCCGGCTTGACAGGCGATTGTTCGGAAAGTAACTAGCTTCGCACTTATTCTCAGGGCGGGGTGCAATTCCCCACCGGCGGTATCCCGGGTTGCTCCGGGGAGCCCGCGAGCGCTTCCTTTATGTGAAGGAGGGTCAGCAGACCCGGTGTGAGGCCGGGGCCGACGGTGACAGTCCGGATGAAAGAGGATGAGACAGTCGAGCATCCCTTGGCAGGCGTATGCCCGCCCGAGGCTGGTCGGACGCGGAGGCGACCGACAGCTGTCTTACCGTATGCCCTGGTTCAGGTAATTCAAATTGTAGGGAGACTTACCATGAATCAGTCGCTTCTGGATCAATTCGGAACTTCTTTTGAACGTGTGGAAAAGGGATTGAAGGCCCTGCAGGAGGGGCGCGGTGTCCTGGTCACTGATGATGCGGACCGGGAAAACGAGGGGGATCTCATTTTTGCCGCCGATTCTCTGAGCGAATCCCAGATGGCCATGCTTATCCGGGAATGCAGCGGCATTGTCTGCCTCTGCCTGGAAGAAGAGAAGATCCGTTCCCTGAATCTGCCCATGATGGTCGAGAAGAACGAGAGCCAGTACCAGACCGCGTTTACCGTTTCCATCGAGGCGGCAGAGGGCGTGACCACAGGCGTATCCGCCGCGGATCGGGTCCGGACCATCAAGGCCGCGGCCGCGGCCAGCGCCAGGCCCGAGGACATCAACAGTCCTGGGCACGTATTCCCCCTGCGGGCCAGACCCGGCGGGGTCCTGGAGCGTCGCGGACACACCGAGGCCACCGTGGACCTGATGCGTCTGGCCGGCCTGACCCCGTGCGGCGTACTCTGCGAAGTGACCAACCCTGATGGCACCATGGCCAGATTGCCGGAGATCATGGAACTCGGCGGGAAGCACGGCTTCCCGGTGCTCACGGTGGAGGATCTGGCTGCGTACCGGTTGGAGCTGGAGGAGAAGCGGGCCACCGGGACCGAGGGAC
>JAWLGC010000111.1:1893-8412 GCA_041685265.1 Desulfomicrobiaceae bacterium
TCCCGGACAAAGCCGTTGGCAATGGCCAGGGGGAGCATGGGCAGCCAGGTCAACAGGGCGCGAAGGATCATGTGTTCTCCTTGTCTGTGTTTAGGGAATGACGGCCACGGCCCGGACCGGTGATCCGTCCGCGTCCCTGATCTTCAGAGGCAGGGCCGTGAAGGTGAATCCGGTTTCGGGGAGTCTGCCGAGATTGGTCAGGTTTTCTACGATAAGTATGTCCCGTTCGAGCAGGACCCGGTGTACGGACAACGCCTCGTCTTCCATGGGATCCACGGAAATGGCATCCACTCCGATTCCTTTGAGGCCGAATCCGGTCAGGAAAACGGCCCCGGATATGTTCAGGGTCGGAAAGCCGGAAAAATAGGCCGGTGTGCCCCACTTTTCCTCCCAGCCCGTGCGTAGCAGCACGTATTCGCAGCACTTGATCCGGTCCCGGAACGGGGCCAGGTCCTTTTCCCCCACCTCTGTCTTTTCTCGAATATCGATCACGCACGCCTTTCCCATAAACTGATCCGGAGCCGGCATATCCAGGGAGGGACGACCCGGCAGGATGTGTGCCGGTGCATCCATGTGCGTTCCGGTATGGGTGAACATGGTCAGCCGTCGTTCGGCAAAGCCGTGCTCGGCAATGGTGTTGGCCTGCTCGATGCGCGGCGGCTCTGTGCCGGGAAAAACCGGGATGTCAGGGTGGATGGTGTGGGTAAGGTCGATGACGGACATGAGGTGTCTCCTGTGTGGAAATCGGGGTGCGAAGGCGTAAACGGACGCAACTGCTTTTCTGAATTTCTCGGGAGCTGTGCCGGGGAGTGGGGCTTGTTTGGAGGTGGCATTGCAAGGCCCGGGTCTTCGCACCAGAGGCTGGGTTGTTTGTATTTCCGGGATCAGAGGCGGCCTGTCTTTTGTGCGGCGTGGTCCAGGACTTCGGCGACCCAGGCGTTGAGGGATTTCCCGTCTCGCAAAGCTCGGCTGACAATGCGTTGATGCAGTTCCGGGGGGATACGGACGTTGAAGCGTCCGGAGTACGGCTTCTCCGGTTTTTTGCCCATTGACGCACACAGTTCAAGGTAATCCTCGATGGAGTCCGCCAAAGCCTGCTTGAGTTCTTCTACAGATTTTCCCTGGAACGTGACGACATCGGCCAGGTGCATCACTTCACCGTGGAAGATTTCCTCTTCAGGATCGTATTCGAATCGTCCCTGATATCCTTTATAGTTGAGTACATTCATGGTTTGACTCCTGCGTTTTTCAGAAAACGACGCACTGACTTTACCGCGCCCTTGTCTGTGCTCGGCCTGGGATGCGGGCGGTGAAAGACAGCGAACCTCTCCCTCAGCACCACCCTGACCCGTGAGCCTCGTCCTTCAGAGATATGTGCTCCCAAAGCCGTGAACAGGGACTCAATATCTGTCCAGGATATCGAAGAGCTGACCGGGTCATCGAATATGGCGTGGAGAGTTTTCCGCTGTTTGTTGTTCATGATAAATAGTACTGCTTTTTGGTGTCACGTCAAGTAATGGGAATGACTGCCTCTCATACGGCCGGAGTCGTTGGACTGCGGAACATCAGTTACGGATTTGGACTTTTGGGAATTTTTGGACAACCTGACAATGTTGTTGATTTTTTTAGATTGAGGTTTATGGTCCCGCCTTCTTTCGGTGTACATATGCTTTTTGTGAGTGACTGAAGTTACGCACTCCTCAATTTCCCCAAAAGCAATGGGAGTCGCGAGATCTGTACGCCCCATATCCCTCTTCCTTCGCGGTGAAAGAATCTTACCGCGAAGGACGCGAAGGAACGCGAAGGGGGAATTTGGGCCGCGGTGCGTAACTTCAGTGAATGAATATGTTTATTTCATATGGAGTATGTCACTACCGGAAGTCCCGGCCAGATCGGCCGGAATTGGCCTTTTTGCCTGACCGACCCGCCTCCAGACCCTGGCCCGACCCTGTTTTGTCCGCCGGACCTTCGCCTGTGCCTCTCGGTTGAAATTATTTTCAATTTGGAGTTGCTCTCATGTTTTCCGCCTTTTCCAGGTTTCGATTTCCGTTTTCTCCCGTCTTTTTGACCACACTCCGTGAAGGATATACCCGTCAAAGTCTGCTCAAGGATATTACGGCCGGGATCACCGTAGGGATCGTGGCTCTGCCCCTGGCCATGGCCTTTGCCATTGCTTCCGGGGCTACGCCCGAGCGGGGGCTGTTCACGGCCATCGTGGCCGGGCTGCTCATTTCCGTCCTGGGAGGATCGCGCTTTCAGATCGGTGGGCCTACCGGGGCCTTCGTGGTCATCGTGTCCAGTGTCATTGCCCAACACGGCTATGAGGGGCTGGTCGCCGCCACTCTGCTGGCCGGTGTTTTTCTGATTCTGATGGGAATCTTTCGGTTCGGCAAGCTCCTCCAGTTCATTCCCTACCCAGTGACCACCGGCTTTACCGCCGGAATCGGTGTATATATTTTTTTTTCTCAGTTGAAGGATTTTTTCGGACTGTCCATGGCATCCGTTCCTTCAGATTTTCTTGATCGGCTGGTGGCCTGTATCAAAGCTCTCCCGACGTTTTCTCCGGATGCCCTGGCCATCGGTCTGGGCACGCTGATGGTCATGATCCTTGTGCGGATCTTTATCCCCCGGGTTCCGGCCCATATCGTCGGGATCGTGACCGCATCTTTTTTCGCCTGGGGCGTGGGGCTGGACGTGGCCACCATCGGTTCCCGCTTCGGAGGGATTCCGTCGACCCTGCCGGCGTTCACCCTGCCCACGGATTTTTTGCACACCTTGGTCGACGTGATCCCCGAAGCGATGACCCTTGCGGTGCTGGCAGGGATCGAATCCCTGCTCAGTGCGGTGGTGGCCGACGGCATGACCGGTGAACGGCACGACTCCTCAACGGAATTGATGGCCCAGGGCGTGGCCAATATCGGATCCGCTCTGTTCGGAGGCATTCCGGCCACCGGGGCCATCGCCAGAACCGCCACCAACATCCGGGCCGGAGGTCGGACTCCTCTGGCCGGTATCACCCATGCCGTGACCCTGCTCCTGTTCATGCTCTTTTGCGCTCCACTGGCTTCCCGTATTCCTCTGGCCAGTTTATCCGCGGTCATGGTGGTAGTGGCCTGGGACATGAGTGAAATGCACCGGTTTCTGCGTTTGTTTCATGCCCCAAAGTCCGATTCCCTGGTTCTGGTGGTCACCTTTCTGCTCACGGTGCTTGTGGATTTGACCGTGGCCGTACAGGTTGGCGTGATTCTGGCGGCCATGCTGTTTATGCGTCGTATGAGCGAGATGGGCAGCGTGTATCCGGTCACCCCCTATGCCGGGAAAAAGAGCGGAGAGTCGGTGCTCATCGGCAACGCCCGCGTGGTCTGTTATGAGATCGACGGCCCCTTCTTTTTCGGGATGGCCCAGCGGTTTGTGGATGTCATGCGGTTCACGCGCAATGCACCGGATTTTCTGATACTCAGAATGCGTCATGTTCCGAGTATCGATGCCACGGGAATCGAATCTCTGGAAGTCGTGATCAGGAAAATGCGGGCCAACGGTGCCCGGGTCTTTTTGTCCGGGGTGACTGATTCGGTGCGCACCTCTTTGCGGAAGATGGGCACCGAAGATTTTATCGGTCCTGAGAATATTTTCAACGATTTCGACCTGGCCATGGCTGCCGTGCGTGAAGACGGAGAGGTGGAGGGAAAATACTCGGAATGTGTTGTCGGGAATGGGAGAGAGGTTGTGCCCGTGGTATGAGCTGCAGCGGGATGTGAACGACAGGAAAAGGCCTTTCGGAATGATTTCCGAAAGACTTTTTTCCAGAGGGGGCAGAGCAGTGAAGGTCTCGAGTGATACACTGTGCTGACAGCATTTGTCGAGGGAGAGGATGAACTGAACCGGCGCTGTTCCAGGTGATCAGCCGGCGCGATTTTTTTTCAGGATACCTGAAAAAAGGGGTTTGCATCGGGTACCTCTCCGGGCTATCCGGCGGGACTCAATTACCATACAGGAGGTTTCGATGCCTACCATTGAAATTCTGGCCGTTGCCGTTGCACTGGCCATGGACGCCTTTGCCGTGGCCGTGGCTTCGGGAGTTGCCCTCAAGTTTGTTACTGCCCGCCAGACCTTTCGACTGGCCTGGCACTTCGGGCTCTTTCAGGCTTTGATGCCGATCATCGGCTGGTTCGGGGGCTTTCTGCTTCGTGATTATTTTCTGCGTTTTGGGCACTGGATCGCCTTTGTCCTGCTTCTGTATATCGGAGGACACATGCTCTGGGAGGGGCTGCACCACGATGAGGATGATGTCTGCCGGGACCCGACGTCAGGATCCCGACTGATCATGCTTTCCGTCGCCACGAGCATCGATGCCCTGGCCGTGGGCTTCAGCCTGGCCATGCTCGGCACGTCCATCTGGTATCCGGCGGGGATCATCGGCGTGGTCGCGCTGGTTTTTACGGCCATCGGCCTGCATCTGGGAAAAATTGTGGGATGCCGAACCCACCTGGGGCAGTACGCCGAAGTGCTTGGCGGTGTGGTGCTGATGGGCATCGGGGTTAAAATTTTGTGGCAGGCGGTGTAAGCCTGGGTGTCTCTTTCGATGTTCATCGACGGTCGTATTTTTTGCCTGCTCGATTGACAATGTATCTCCAATATGTACATTATATTGTACAGGAGGTGATGAAATGGAAGCGATAACCTATACGGCTGCCAGGCAGAACCTTGCCAAAACAATGGAAAAAGTATGCAGAGACCGGGCCCCGATGATTGTGACAAAAAAATCATCGGGATCTGTCGTCATCATGTCCCTTGAGGACTACGAAGCACTGGAAGAAACCGCCTACCTGCTTAGGTCTCCCCAAAATGCCAGACGCCTTATTGAATCCGTTGGGCAACTGGAACAGGGCAAAGGAAATGACAGGGAGCTTTTGGAGTGAAGCTCATTTTTTCTGATCACGCCTGGGATGATTATCTTTTCTGGCAAAAATCGGATAAGAAAATTATGCGGCGTATCAACTCGTTGATCAAGGCAACAAAACGGAATCCCTTTGAGGGAATGGGGAAACCCGAGCCGTTGAAACATGCCCTTTCGGGGTACTGGTCCAGGAGAATCACCGATGAACACAGGTTTATCTATAAAGTTTCCGAGGATGCGATTCATATTGCGCAGCTGAGATATCATTACTGACGGAAGTCGTGCAGGCCCTCGAAAAAACAAAAGCCGGGAAGGTCACCCTTCCCGGCTTTTTCGCGTCATTCTGTCTGCATTACCCGAAAGACTGTTCGTCTCTCGGAAAGCTCTCCTTATGCGGGGCCATGGCCCTGCCCAGCCAGTCGATGGTCTTTCCCAGGTGGGCCATGTTGGCCAGCCCTTCGGGGTCGTTCAGAACGTCTTTTTTATCCAGGCCGATGCCGATGTTCCAGTAGGTTGAGCCGGGCACGATCATCTGGGACATGAGGAACATGTGATTGATGGTGTCGAAGACGTGGGTGCCGCCGCCCCTGCGTACGGCCACCACGGCCGCGCCGATCTTGCCGGAAAAGGCCCGCCCGTTGGCCAGGGCGACCATGCCGGACCGGTCCAGAATCGCCTTGAGCTCGGCGGACACATCCGTGAAGTAGGTCGGGGAGCCGAGGATCAGGGCGTCGGCCCGAAGCATCTTTTCCATGACATCGTTGAACATGTCGGTTGTGACCGCGCAGCGCAGGTCTTTGGTTTCCCAGCATTTGCCGCAGGCCAGGCAGCCGCGCACGGGCTGGCCGCCGACGCGGACCATTTCGGTCTCCCATCCGGCTTCGGTAAGGGGGGCCAGGGCATGGGTGAGCAGGGTTTCGGTGTTGCCGCCTTTTCTGGGGCTGCCGTTGACTGCGATGGCGTACATGGTGTTCTCCTTGGAGATGGGTTGACGTTTTGATTTTGTACCAATAGTTCAAAATAAATCATTATGACAACTACTGTCTTAAAAATGCCATACGGACAAAAAGGATACCATGAGTGATATCAGACTGTGCAGGGAAAAAGAGCTGGGGGGCAGGAGGTACCGGTGCTATTTCGAACTGACCCTGGCCGTTATCGGGGGGAAGTGGAAACCCATCATTCTCTATCATCTGGCGCTGGCACCGGTGATGCGCTTTGGAGAGCTGAACCGGTCCATACCGGCTATTACCCAGCGCATGCTGACCCGGCAGTTACGGGAACTGGAGGAGGATGATCTGATTCACCGCGAGGTATATCGGGAAGTGCCGCCGAAGGTGGAGTATTCCCTGACGGACCTGGGCCGGAGTCTGATCCCGATTCTGCTTGAAATGCGGCAGTGGGGCGTGGCGTACGAGGCCCGTCTCGGCGGGGCCGGGCTGTTCACTGGAGAGGAGTATGAGTCGCCGGAAGCGCCGCAGCCGTGTCCGTTATTTCTTAAGGGGGAGAGTGATGGTGTATAACGTGACAGGCCTGCGAGCCAGACAGGTGGATGTGTTTTCCAGTGGACCGCTTACGGGCAATGGGCTGGCCGTGTTTCAGTCCGAAACAGAGCTGGATGC
>JAWLGC010000112.1:0-8323 GCA_041685265.1 Desulfomicrobiaceae bacterium
CAATAGGCAATGGGCGATAGGCGACAGGGAAGCACTCTCTCCCTCTTGCCTTGCCCCTTGCCCCTTGCCTCTTGCCCATAGCCCATTGCCTATAGCCTCAAAAAAAAAATGCAGCGTAATAAACAACACAACTTATTGAACATCGGCTTCGGAAATTCCGTGGTCAGTTCCAGAGTCGTGGCCATCGTCAACCCGACTTCTTCGCCCATGCGCCGCCTGCGCGAGGACGCCCGACAGGAAGGACGGCTCATCGATGCCACTCAGGGACGCAAGACCCGGTCCATCATCATTACCGACTCCAATCACTGCATTCTGTCCGCCATCCAGGCCGAAACCATCGGACAACGCTTCGACATCGACGAGGAAAATCATGAATAACCAGAGAACCGGTACCCTTCTGGTCATTTCCGCCCCGTCCGGAGCGGGAAAGTCCACCCTTATCACCCGCCTGCGCAAAAAGTTTCCGGGGTTCGGATTCTCCGTCTCCTGCACCACCCGCCCCCCCCGGGAGGGGGAAGTGGACGGAAAAGACTACCATTTCATCACCAAGGATCTCTTTCTGGACCGGATCTCCTCCGGCTCCTTCGCGGAATGGGCCGAGGTGCACGGCAACTACTACGGAACCCCGAAACAGGAGGTTCTGGAAACCCTGGCCGGGGGTCGGGACATGATCCTGGATATCGACGTTCAGGGAGCCCGACAGGTACGGGAGAACATGGGCATCGGATGTTTCGTGTTCCTGTTCCCCCCGTCCCGGGAGGCCCTGAAGGCCAGACTTGCCGGGCGGGGTACGGACAGCGAAGAGGTCATTGCCCGGCGACTGGTCAACGCCGAAGAGGAAATCAGGCAGGGCACCCTGTTCGACCACTGGATCGTCAACGACGACCTGGACCGGGCCTTTGAAGAGCTCAAGGCGGTATACGTGGCCGCCAAGACTCGACCGGTCTGCAACCCGACCCTGCTGGACACGATTCTGTCAGGCTGGAGGAACAATGGCTGAGCTCGTACTCGCCCTGGATTTTCCGGATCGGGACACAGCCCTGGCCATGGTCCGGCCTTTGAGAGGCCGACTGACCTGGGTCAAAGTCGGCCTGGAGCTGTTCTGCACGGCCGGGCCGGATCTTATCCGGCAACTTCGGGAAATGGGATTCAAGGTCTTTGTGGACCTTAAATTTCTGGATATCCCCAACACGGTCCGGGGAGCGGTCCGATCCGCGGTCACGGCCGGGGCGGATATGCTCACCCTGCACCTGCTGGGCGGCGAAACCATGGCCCGGGCCGCAATGGCCGGCCGGGATGAAGCCCTGAAGCCGGGACAGCAGGCCCCCGTCATCCTCGGCGTGACCCTGCTCACCAGCCTGGGGGAACAGGATCTTGTCTGGAACACGACCCCGGAGAACGCAGAGCCCGTGCCGGACATGGTAGTCCGGTTGGCCGGTCTGGCAAAGGAATGGGGGCTTTCAGGCGTGGTCTGCTCCGGACAGGAAGCGGGAAGGATTCGGGAGGAACACGGCCCGGACCTGACCCTGCTCACCCCGGGCATCCGGCTGGCCGACGGACACGACGATCAGACCCGGGTGGTGACCCCGGCCATGGCCGTTGCCGCGGGCTCGGACTACCTGGTGGTGGGGCGGCCCATCACCAAAGCGGAGAATCCAGTTGCCGCGCTGGAGCGGTTTTTGAGTGAAATATAATAACTGATGTTACGTACCGTCTCCCCCTTCGCGTCTCTTCGCGCCCTTCGCGGTAGGAATTTTTCACCGCGAAGGACGCAACGGAGCGCGAAGAAAGAAATTCTTTTGGTGTAACGCACACAAGATGCTGAAAATTTCAATAGGATAGAGATAATGAAACGACTTCCCGCCATCAAACTCAACCCGTCTCCGGACTTTGATCTGGAGACCTACATGTTCCTGGCCCAGGTGGATAACCTGGAAAGCCGGGAGATGCTCGACATCCTCGCCCATTGGGAGGAATGGCTCACCCACCTGAACATCTACCGGCTGGGTGAAAAAAAAGGCTATCTTGTGGTCTATCTGGACGAGCCCGTGGAAAAGGCCATCGAGGCCCGGTGGGCGGAATCCCCCTCTGCGGGCTTCAAGTTCGAAGCCCTGGCCCAGTCCATGGTCATGAGCTCCCTCAAGGCTCTGCTCCCGGAACTGGACCAGCAGTCATGCGCCCCGGTCCCGGAACCGAACAAGGTCATGAAACGGTCCCTGGCCGATATCGGCCTGGAGTTCTTCAACACCGGGGCCTTGAGCAGGAAATACTCCACCATCACCCCCTACCCCCACCGGGGCAGCTGCTCCCTGTGCTACCTCAAGGACTCCTGCCCCAAAAACATGAAACTCGACCTGAGTTCTCTGAAGCCGCCCAGGGCTGGAGAGTAGAAGGCGCTCGGTACTTCCTGTTCCGCACAGGAGTATCAACAGCCCGCAGTCGAAACAAGCCAGGCCTTCTCCCAAAAGGCCTGGCTTGTTTATTTCGGGCCATCCCTAAAACCACCTACTCCCCGAACGCCCTTCCCATCAGATGTCCGGTCAGCCCGCCCAGGTCGCGGGGCACGTACCCGAACACCTCCTGCCAGACCTCATCGGACTCCATGCAGAAGTAGAGCTGCCTGTCCATTCCCTTACTCCGCAGCCGGTCCACCAGAAACTTGAACTGCTCCACCCTGAGCGGTTTAAGGAGCCGCTGCTTGTTGTCCCGGCCGGTGATGAACTCATCGTAGATATACGTGGTCTCGGGAAAATTTCGCTCGATGACGGTCTTCAGCTCCGGCATGTGCCGAAAGGACCCCAGACTCATGTAGGCGATCTCCTCGGGCCGAAGATAATCGAAAATCATGTCGATGATCTCCGCGTACCCCTTTTCCCAGCCCGGATACCGAATGATGGGATCAAAATGGAGGCAGACCCGAAACCCGTTCTCCGCGCAGGTCCTGGCCGCCTGCAGCCGCTCCTCCAGGGTCGAGCAGCCGCCCAGTTCCTCTTTGCTGGAAATCTCGGGGGCGTTCACGGACCAGGCCGGCAGAACCCGGTCCGGCCGTCGGGCCGCATCCATCCAGGACAGATCCACGACCTTGGATTTCAGCTCCAGGCAGACATTTTCATGCCGGGCCAGAAATCCGACCAGATCCCGGCTGTATCCGGTCACGGGCTCCAGGATCAGGGAATCCGTGAATTCACCGGTCCCCACCCGGAACCGATGGTCCGGCCTGGCCCCGAAAGCCTTGTCCAGCTCTGTGAACAGATCGTCCTGATTGGCCCACACCTTGAGGACCCGATCCTGAAAATAGGCCTGCAGGATGCAGTAGCTGCACCTGAGGGGACAGTTCTCACCAATATGGATGATCCGGTATCCGCAACACCGGTAATACCGGGTTCCGGGACAGAACCGAAGAAATTTTCCCTTGTACTCCTTGAGATACAGAACCTGCTCGCTGTTACCACGGTCCGCCACGACCTCTCCCGGCGTAAGGACCCGGAACGGGACCTCGGGCAGTCTGGATCGAACCCGTTCGGTCAGAGGCGCATCAACCATGGTCCCGTCCGCAACCACCTCCGCAATCCCCCGGAGATACTCGGGAAGGGTTCCGTTCCGTTTCGCTCTCATTTCCCGTTCGGCCATATCAGCTCCCATATCCTGTCCCGGTGCATCCGTTTAAGATCCTGCACGGCCCGGTCCATCTCCTGCCGGGTTTTAAGGCGCACAGACAACTCCACGGCTCCGGTCTCGAAGGCGTCTCCGGGCCGAACCTTCCACCGCGTCCCGACCGTGACCTCCCGGCTGCGGGCGCCGAAATCCCGTTCCAGCCCGGTCAATTCCGGATACCGGGCCTGACGCACCGTATCCAGAATGCGGGAGATGCGATCCTTTGGAGAGAGGTCCTGGTCCATCAGGGATACCAGCCCGAGCTCCTGTATGATCCGAGCTGCGGTCGTTCCCCGTGACCTGCTCATTTCCCACAGCCAGGTCAGCAGGTTCTGCCCGTTATTACGGGACCAGGCCAGTTTTTCGAACACCCCTTCCAGGGCGGCCCGGTCGCCGGCGGTCATTCTGCCGAGCAGCGGGGCATGGGCAAGGGCGACATGTCCCTGTGACAGCAGGGTGTCCCAGACCGGCTCCAGGGCTCCCCATTCCAGGATCTGCCGCCACTGCCTGGATTTGGGGGAGGTACCAAGCAGAACAGCGGCCCTTCCCGGCAGGACATCTCTGTCCTGAAAATAGCGCCAGGCAGCCACGGCCCGGGCTTCCCCGACAAACCCGCCTCCAACGCCATTGACCTCAACATACAGCACACCCGGATCAGCCTCGGCCGTCACG
Organism: Desulfomicrobiaceae bacterium; assembly: GCA_041685265.1. Lineage (GTDB taxonomy): Bacteria > Desulfobacterota > Desulfovibrionia > Desulfovibrionales > Desulfomicrobiaceae > JAWLGC01. Next base: position 4,327 of record JAWLGC010000112.1, read on the forward strand.
AACCGGGCCAGTACCGACCGTCCCTGCCGCTTCAAAAAGGTGACCCGCTTCAGACCGTCCACCAGTTCCGGCCCGTGTTCCCCGTCCCGGACCAGAACCGGCAGCAGCTGACCGTTTCCGGTCAGAGAATCCGCCAGTTCCGGCCCCGGGTCTTCTTTCCAGAAAAGCCACGGCCCGGTGCAGTCAATGCTCTCCGGGGCCAGTTCCTTCACTTCCTGCTCCACTGTGATCTCCTTGTTAAACACCATGCATTCGCTCCGCTTGGGCCGACAGAAAAAACAGGGGGATAAAAATTCAGCGATCTTGACATCTTCCTTTTCCCCTCCCTATAGAAATACAACCTTAAAAGCCCAAAAGACGGAAAAGACCGTCCTTTAACGGCAGAAGAGGGCGACCTTTGTCCAAAAGACGATCTTTTTCAAGGTCGTTCCGGGCCCCTTCCCGGACGCACCACCGGAAACCGGACCCATATAATGTTCAGGTCTGAGACGTTGACAAGGCGTAACCGCCGGTACCCGCAGATTCCGGCTCGTCGCGCTCACTTCTTTCTCTCGTACTCATGAACGCTCTTGTGCAAGGAACCATCGCCTGATTGTCAGCTTGCGGAAAACTCGGCACCTGACACCACTTCTAATCGACAAGGGGGCCATTATGCAGGAACAGTTGAAAACGCAAAGGACCTACGCCCTGATTGGACACGGCGGCACCGGCAAAACATCCGTGGCGGAAATGCTGCTGCACACGGCCGGTGTCGTGAGTCGACCGGGAAAGATCGAGGAAGGGACCACCTGCCTGGACTACGAGCCCGAGGAGATCAAACGGCGCGGCAGCATCCAGCCCGGATTCTCCCACTTCGAATGGAACAAGAACGGCCATTTCCTCATCGATGCCCCCGGAGACAACAATTTCATCGGCGACCTGAGCTACACACTGACCGCCGCGGACGGAGTGGTCCTGGTCATCGACGCCATAGACGGCGTCAAACCCCTGACCCGCAAGATCTGGTCCGAGGCCAGAAAGCTCTCTCTTCCCGGGCTGGCTTTCGTGAACAAGATGGACCGGGAACGGGCGGATTTTGACACGGCCCTGGATGGCCTCTCCTCGGTGCTCAACGTACGCACCGTGCCTCTGTTTCTGCCCATCGGGGCCGAAGCCGATTTCAGGGGAGTGGTGGATGTCCTGGCCGGAAAAGCCTACCTCTTCGACGACAATAACGGTCTGATCGAGACCGAAATTCCGGCGGACATGGCCGATAATGCGGGCATGCTCCTCGAGACCTCGGTGGAAAACATCGCCGAAAGCAGCGAAGAGCTCATGGAAAAATATCTCGAAGAAGGGGAACTGAGCCCGGACGAGGTCATGTCCGGTCTTCGCCGGGGCACCCTGAATGGAGAACTGCTTCCGGTCTGCGTGGGAGCGGCCCTGACCGGCAGGGGCGGCCGACTGCTCCTTAATGCCATTCAGAGCCTGCTTCCCTCGCCCCTGGAACATGCGCAGTGGATGGACGAGCAGGGAGAAACCCGCTCCTCGGACCCGGACCAGCCCTTCGCGGCCCTGGTCTTCAAGACCCTGACCGATCCCTTCTCCGGGCACCTGTCGATCATGCGGGTCCTGAGCGGGACCATTTCCTCCGATGCCACGGTCTTCAATCCGGGCAAGGGTCAAAAAGAAAAATTCGGACAACTCCTGTATCTGGAAGGCAAAAAGCAGTCTCCCTGCAAGGTTGCCGTCGGTCCCGGCGCAGTGGTTGCCGTAGCCAAACTCAAGAACACGACCACCGGCGACATGCTCTGTGCGGAAAAAGCCCCCTTCGTACTGGAAAAGCCGGCCCTGACTCCCTCGATCATCTCCTACGCTCTGGCCTCCCCGGAAAAAGGAGACGAAGACAAGGTCTTTGCCGCAGTGCAGAAACTTCTGGACGAGGACATCAACCTCAAGCTGACCCGCAACGCGGACACGGGCGACATCCTCCTTTCAGGTATGGGCCAGATGCACCTGGAAATCGCCGTGGAAAAGGCCAGACGACGGTACAAGACCGACATCCTGCTCAAAACCCCCAAAGTGCCGTACCGGGAAACCATCAAGGGACGGGCCGAAGTCCAGGGCAGGCACAAAAAGCAGACCGGTGGACGCGGCCAGTTCGGAGACTGCTGGATCCGCATGGAACCGCAGCCCCGTGGTGCGGGATATGCATTTGCGGACAACATCGTGGGCGGAGCCATTCCCAAATCCTACATCCCGGCAGTGGATAAGGGAGTCCAGGAGGCTGCCCAGAGAGGCATTCTGGCCGGGTATCCCCTGGTGGATTTCAAGATCTCCCTGTACGATGGCTCCTACCACAACGTGGACTCCTCGGAAATGGCCTTTAAAATCGCCGGGTCCCTTGCCTTCAGAAAAGCGGCCGAACAATGCAGTCCGACCATTCTGGAGCCGATCATGCTTGTCTCGGTCTTTGCCCCGGACGAGTTCATGGGGGACATCATCGGGGATCTGTCCAGCCGCCGGGGCAAGGTCCTCGGATCCGATTCCCAGGGCGGCATTACCGAGATCAAGGCCCACGTGCCCATGGCCGAAATCCTCAAATACGCCCCGGACCTGCGCTCCATGACCGGAGGCCAGGGCACCTTCACCATGGAGTTCGCTCTGTATGAGGAGTGTCCGGCCAACATTCAGTCCCAGATCATCGAGGCCGCCGGAAACCCGGAAGACTAACCCGCCCCGTTCCATTCTCGAATCCAAAGCCGCCTACGGGCGGCTTTTTTTATTTTCCTGCTTTGTTTCTTGTCCTTCCGAATCTTTTCGGCTACGCTCACGCGTTACTGAAAATCAGGATTTCTCACCACCACAAGGCAGCTGAATGCTCAGAACCATCTTTTTCTACGCACTTTTCTTCCCCACCCTTGTTCTCGGACTCCTCCTGGTTACGGCTCTCTCTCTGATCACTCCGTCCGGTCGCCCGGCCGAGCGGGTCGCCAGGGCCTGGGGAAAGTTTGTCCTGTGGATAACCGGAGCCACCATCCGGACGGACATCTCCGCCCTGGACCCTGATCAGGACTACGTCTTTCTCTGCAACCATCAGAGCCAGATGGATATTCCGGTTCTGTATGCCGCCCTTGACAACCACCTGTTCGGCTTCCTGGCCAAGGACACCCTGTTTCGTATTCCGATTCTGGGAACCGGCATGCGGGCTCTGGGGTGCATTCCGGTGTCCAGGGGGAACAATCTGGAGTCCATGAAAAGTCTGCGCACCGCCCTGCGTCAGGTCGCTGCGGGTCGATCTCTGGTTATCTTTCCGGAAGGTACCCGCAACAATGAGTTGGGCCCGTTTAAAGGGGGCGGCATCACCCTGGCTCTGGCCGGGGGCAAACCCATCGCTCCCGTGGTCATCACCGGCACCGGCAGCCTTCTGCCCAAAGGAGGCCTCCGCCTGCACAGGGCTGAAATCACCGTCACGGCCCTGCCCCCGATTTCGATCCGGGGACGCTATACATCCAGGGACCGCAACGCCCTGACCCGCGACCTGTGGGCCATGATGCACACCAAGCTATCGGAGAATTGATATATGCCACAGTCCGTAACCCTGACTCCCCTGGGCGGCCTCGGCGAAATCGGAATGAACTGCATGCTCCTGGAGACGGAGTCGAGCATGATCATGATCGACTGCGGGCTCATGTTTCCCGATGCCGTCCTGTATGGTGTGGACGTGGTCATCCCGCGACTGGACACCATTCTGGAAAAACGGGACAAGCTCAAAGGGATCGTGCTTACCCACGGCCACGAGGACCATATCGGCGGCCTGCCCTGGCTGCTGCCGGCGCTCAAGGCCCCCATCTACGGTTCCCGGTTCACGCTGAGCCTGGTGAACAAAAAGCTGGTGGAACACAACCTGGTCGAATCCACCACTCTGGTGCCGGTACTCCCCCGGGACCGGATCAGTATCGGGGATTTTCACGTTCATTTCTTTCCGGTCTGCCACTCCATCATCCATGGCTTCGGC
>JAWLGC010000019.1:0-31676 GCA_041685265.1 Desulfomicrobiaceae bacterium
CGGCATCTTCCTGGCCGGAACCTGCCAGGGACCCAAGGATATTCCCGATGCCGTATCCCACGCCGCCGGAGCAGCGGCTCAGGCTCTGGCCCTGGCCTCAAAGGGCGAGGTAACCATTTCTCCCACGGTGTCCTGGATCAACCCGGACATCTGCATCGGCTGCAAAACCTGCATCGGGCTGTGCGCCTACTCGGCCATCGAGTTCGACGAACGGCGTCAGATTTCCGTGATCAACGAGGCCATGTGCAAGGGATGCGGCAGCTGTGCCGGGCACTGTCCCAGCGGCGCGGCCCAGATCCGCCATTTTACGGAAAATCAGATCTTCGCGGAACTGGATGGGATGTTGAATGTCTTTATAGAGGGTTAAGTTGGAAGGGTTAAGGGTTAAGCAAGAGGGGGGCAGGTTTTAGGTGTTAGGTTTTAGGCTGGAAAAGTATGCAGCTATCATGATGCACATGCTTTGGAATGAACGCTTCTTTTCTTTCCTTAACCCTTAACCCTTAACCCTTAACCCTTCGAAATAAGGAGCAACACAATGAGTGAATCGCAAGCCAATATTGAAGGAACTCATGAGGTTATCACGCAAAAGAAATTTGAACCGACCATAGTGGCTTTTGTGTGCAACTGGTGCACGTATACGGCTGCGGATCTGGCCGGGACGTCGCGCATGATACAGCATCCCAACCTGAAGATGATCCGGATGATGTGTACCGGCATGGTCGATCCCAAGTACGTGATCAAGGCGTTGCTGGCCGGGGCGGACGCGGTGCTCATCAGCGGGTGCCATCCCGGGGACTGCCACTACATCAACGGCAACTATAAGGCTCGTCGGCGGGTCAAGTTGCTCCAGGAGATCCTGCCGAAGTTCGGGTTTGAAAAGGAACGGGTCAAGCTGACCTGGATCGGAGCGAGCGAAGGGAACGAGTTCGCGGAAACCGTTAACAAGCTGGTGGAGGATGTCCGGGATCTGGGGCCGAGTCAGGCCAGGACGGTACACGCAGTATAATTTTTCAGGAGGGCGATCATGGCAACCTATTCCAAGCTTCAGGTCCCGGATGGCAACCCGGTGGCTGCTGTTCAGGGTTTTCTGACCTCACTGCTCACCGAATCCATTGTGGAGGCCGTGTTCACTCCGTGCGAGCAGGGCGGCACCATCATGCCCGCTCTGGTGCGCGACCCGGAAAAACTGGCTGCGGCCAACCCCCTTTCTCCGGCATTTCCTCTGAACGCAGCCCGTCAGCTCTCCCGGCTGACCCATGGCGAGGGTTCCGGAAAAGTGGCCGCAGTCCTGAGGCCCTGTGAGATCCGGGCCTTTGTGGAACTGGTTAAGCTGAATCAGGGCTCCCTGGATAATCTGCTGGTTATCGGCACCGACTGTCTCGGGGCTTATGACAACCGGACCTGCACTTCTTTGTTCTCCAACCAGTCGCCCACCGAGGCCACTCTTCAATTCCTGCAGCAGCATCAGCCCGGAAACAGCGGCCCACAGCCTGCGGCGGAGATCGCCAAAGCCTGCAGAGCGTGCGAGTTTCCTGGTCCCCAGGGCGCGGACCTGGTCATCGGCATGATCGGCCGGGACGTGACGGATTCCCTGTCCATCATCTCCAGAACCGCCAAGGGTGAGGGGGTCATCTCCAGATTGGGCCTCACCGACGGAGCCGATCCCGGTCCCCGGGGCAAGGCTCTGGAAACCCTTGTCCGGGAGCGGACCGAGTACCGGGACACCATGTTTGAGGAAGTGGCCGCAAAGACCGATACCCTGGAAAAACTGAGTGATTACCTGGCCGGATGCGTGAACTGCTACAACTGTCGGGTGGCCTGTCCGGTCTGTTACTGCAAGGAGTGCGTGTTTGCCACCGACGTGTTCGATCATAAGCCGTGGCAGCTTCTGAACTGGGCCGGAAAGAACGGGTCCATCAAAATGCCTACGGATACCGTGTTCTACCATCTGACCCGTCTGGCTCATATGAGCACCGCCTGTGTGGGATGCGGTCAATGCTCCAACGCCTGCCCCAATGATATCGGGGTGATGGAGCTGTTCAGGATGGTGGCTTCGTCCACCCAGGACGTGTTCGAGTACCAGGCCGGACGCAGTCCGTCCGAGCCCGCTCCCCTGGCCGTGTTCCGGGAGGAGGAATTCCCGGAAGTGACCCGACAGGAACACTGAACCCAGGGAGAAGATCATGAAGAAATCATATGGAGCCCTGGTGGTCGGGGCCGGGATCGCCGGAATACGCACGGCCCTGGATCTGGCCGAAACCGGGCAGAAGGTAGCCCTTATCGACGAGCGTCCCCATATCGGCGGGATTCTCTCCCAGCTCGACCATCAGTTTCCAAGCGATCATTGCGGCATGTGCCGGATGCTGCCCCTGACCGAGCGGGATGCCTCGAGCCAGTTCTGCATGCGCAAAGGGCTGTTTCACCGCAATATCGATCTGATGCTGTCCACGGAACTGGCCGGGCTGCATGGCGATCCCGGCGAATTTTCCGCCGTGCTCAAGACCAGGTCCACCTTTGTTGATCCTGCAAAATGTATCGGGTGCGGATTGTGCGCCGAGGTCTGTCCCGTGCAGGTGCCCAGCGAATTCAATGAAGGGCTGAGCACCCGTTCGGCCATCCACCTGCCCGTGCCGCACAGCATTCCCAATCACTATGTGGTGGATCTTAATTCCTGTCAGCGCTGCCTGAAGTGTGTGGACGCCTGTCCCACCGGAGCCATCGATTTCAAGGTCGAAGGGCGCAGGGACTACGGAATTCTGGTTCTGGAGCCGGACAGAGAGCGCAACGAGGACATGGTCGGCTGGCTTGGGGAGCACGGTTTTACCGCACATCCGTCCGTCAATGTTACCGAGGCACTGGACGTGTTGAACAATGGTCCGCGTATGGTGTTTCTTTCTCTTGATCTGCCTGAGGGCGCTCCGGAGCGTATTCTGGCCAGGTCTTTGGAAGTGGATGCGGATATGCCGGTTGTTCTGCTGGATTTTCTGCAGGGAGAAGAGCGGGAGGACCGGGACGCACTCATCGAAAAGCTGCGTCAGGCCGGAGCCCGGGAAGTGCTTTCCCTGCCTTTGGACAGGAAGGAGTTCATCGCCTTTGCTGACAAACTGTACATGCGCTCGGTGTCGGACATCTGTTCCGAGATCGACGCCGCGGCAGTGGTCCTGGCCTGCGGCATGACCTGCTTTGATCCGGCAAAGGACGAGCACGGCATGGACAAGCTCTATTTCTACGGTTCCCATCCCGGCGTGGTCACCTCTTTGGAACTGGAGCGCCTTCTCAGCTCTTCGGGGCCGGGCACCGGTTCGGAACTGGTCCGCCCAGGGGATGGCAAACCGGTTCGATCCATCGCCTGGCTGCAGTGTGTCGGCTCCCGGGATGTGCGGCGCAACGCCGGGTTCTGCTCATCGTTCTGCTGCATGGCTTCCCTTAAGGAGACCATGCTGGTCAGCCGCAAGGCGCGCAGCAGCGGAACCCCGGCACCGGCCTGCACCATCTTCAATATGGATATGCGAACGTTCGGCAAAGAGTATGAGCGGTACCGGGAAAAGGCGGAAAAGGAGTACGGGGTGCGTATGATCCGCAACCGGATTCACGGCGTCATTCCCGATCATGAAACCGGCGGGCTCAGCCTGCAGTATGTTGATGAAACCGGCACCCTGAACCGCGAGGTGTTCGATATGGTGGTCCTGGCCGTGGGCGCCAGGCCTCCGAAGAATATGGACCGGTTGGCCGAGGTGGCCGATATCGAGCGCAACGACTGGGGATTCTGCAAAACCCAGCCCTTCTCTCCCTCCCGGACCAGCCGGATGGGGGTCATGGCCGCCGGGTCCTTTGCCGGACCGCGGGATATCGCCGAGTCCGTGACCGTGGCCGGGGCATCGGCTCTGGAAGCCTCAAAACTGATCAATCTGTACGCTCCCCTTCGGGAGCGGGGGCCCGAGCCAAAACCGCAGTACCGGGATGTATCCCGGGAAGTGCCCCGGATGATGGTCGCCCTGTGCACCAGCTGCCCCCTGTTCGAGAATCGGCTGCATATGTCGGCCTTGCTCGAATTTCTCGAGTCCATGCAGAGCGTGGTCAAGGTGGTCAGCATCGGCGGGGCCTGTTCCGCGCCGGGCTGGGATCAGATCCGGGCCGCTGCCGAAGAGGTGAACCCCAACCGGATTCTTATCGGGGCCTGCATGCCCTACGCCTATGTGCCCAAACTGCGGGAACTGGGCGAGCACCTTGGTCTCAGTCCGGCTTTGATGGATGTGGTCGACCTGTATTCTCCCATCATGGTTCCTGAGGAGCAGCACGGCGTCAACCTGGAAGGCGAGATCTTAAGCCGGTTGAACATGGCTGCGGTCAAGCTTCTTGGTGCCGACCCGACGCCTTTGAAACGGATTACGGACGGATCCCGGGAGGCGCTGGTGGTCGGGGGAGGGTTGTCCGGGATGACCGCGGCACTGGGGATTGCCGACCATGGGTATGATGTCTGTCTCGTGGAGGAGAGCGACCATCTGGGCGGTCTGGCCATGAAGCTGCACTCCACCCTGGAAGGAGACGATCCCAAACGGTTTATGACCGACCTGGTGGATCAGGTACACAAGCACCCGCACATCAAGGTGTTCACCGACTCCCGGGTCTCTTTGTCCTGGGGCAGGGCCGGGCGGTTTATGACCCTGATTTCCCGTGACGAAGGGGCGTACCCCCTGGAGCACGGGGCCACGGTCATCGCCACGGGCGGACGGGAGGCAGATGTGTACGATTACGGTTTCCGGGTGCACAAGACCGTGCTCTCCCAGCGGGAGCTCGAAAACCGGCTGGCAGGGGGAGAACTGGACGTTGGCGGCCTGTCCGGAGTGGTCATGATCCAGTGCTGGCGGTCCCGCGACGAGGAGCGCAACTACTGCTCCCGGGTCTGCTGTCCCCAGGCCCTGAAGAACGCCCTGACGCTCAAGTCCCGGCATCCGGAATTGCCCGTGTACGTCTTTTACCGGGACATCATGACCTACGGCTTTGCCGAGGAGTATTATACCAAAGCCCGGCAGGCCGGGGTGCTGTTCATTCGGTACACGCCGGAAAATAAACCCGAGGTGACCTTTGACGGCAGCCGTCCCGTGATCCGGGCATTTGATTCCGTACTCGGGGCCCGGGTGGAGATTTCGGCCGATCTGCTGGTCCTCGCAGGCGGCATCGATCCCGGCGACAACGAGGAAGTGGCCGAAATTTTCGGACTGCCCCTTAATGATGACGGGTTCTTTCAGGAAGCTGAGACCAAATGGCGGCCCGTGGATTTTCTTAAGCACGGCATCTTCGTCTGCGGACTGGCCCATGGTCCGGGAAACATGAAAGAATGCATTGTCTCGGCCAAGGCCGCTGCCCAGCGGACTCTGTCCATCCTGAGCGGCAAGGGGCTGGTGGCCTCCAACGTGGTGGCCGAGGTCCGGGAACCTCTCTGTTCCCGGTGCGGCCGGTGCATCGAGGTCTGCCCCTACGGAGCCCGGGCCCTGGATATGGAGAAGGATCGCATCGTGGTGGATGAACTCCTCTGTCAGGGGTGCGGCTCCTGCGCCGCGGTCTGCCCCAACAGCGCAGCTGTTTTGCGGGGATTCAGCGATGCCCAGGTGCTTTCGCAGATTGATGCGGCGTTGCCGGGATGAAGAAAGTTTTAAGTGTTAAGGGTTAAGTTTTAAGGGGTAAGAGTGCAGATAATGGGGTTTGGCAATGGTTGCGATGTGTTGCTCTGAATGAAGTTGCACCACGGAGGTCCCCCCTTGAGGGGGGGAGGGGGGTGTCTGGCTGTGCATGGCGGAGTTGTTTAACGCCATTGGAATTAAGGGAAGATAACAGTCAGGGATTACAGGGAATAAAAGGATTAACGGGATTACGATCAGAGGCGGATAATCCTGTAACCTGCGACAAAGGAGCATAATCCTCTTAATCCCGAATCAGCCACCTGAGTAGTTACAAGGGAAGAGTCTGAAACCGCTGCAACCCGAGGAGGTAGGGCGGATGTCCAACATAACTGTACGAAAACGAAACGGTGATTTTAAGACCGATCTGCACAGGATTCAGGAGATGGTCTCGGCCTGTATGCAGTGCGGGACATGTTCGGCCTCCTGTCCCAATGTAGGGGCCATGGATATCACGCCGCGGCAGATGTGGCGCATGGTGCTGATGGGGATGACCGACGAGCTGTTCAACTCCAGAAGTTTCTGGCTCTGTTCGGCCTGCTACACCTGCACTCTGCGCTGTCCCCGGGGGCTTCCCCTGACCGAGGCGGTCTACGCCCTCAAACGGCTTGCCGCGAGCAACGGCAATGGTGCCCAGAAGCGACACGGGCTTTTTTATGAGACTTTTGTGCGCAATATCGCCCGGGACGGAAGGATTCAGGAAGGACGGCTGGTGGCCGACTACTTTCTTGCCGCCAGAAATCCTTTGCAGGCCCTGCAGTATGCCCCCATGGGGGTGAAAATGCTCGGTAAGGGGAAGCTCAAGGTGCCGTCTTTTAAAAAGAACGGGACCCTTGACGGACTCTTCGGCCCTGTCCCGGACGGGAAGGAGGAATCATGAATTACGCCTATTATCCGGGATGTTCGCTGCAGGAGAGCGCTGCGGAATACGACATCTCCACCAGAGCCGTTCTTGAAGGGCTCGGCGTGGGGGTTCGGGAAATTCCCGATTGGACCTGCTGCGGGGCCAGCGCCGTGGAGGCCGTGGACCGGGAGCTGAGTCTGGCTCTGCCGGCCCGCAATCTGGCCCTGTCTGAAAAGCATTATGGGGACACGCCGGTGCTGGTGCCGTGCAGCGCCTGTTACCTGAATCTGCTCAAGGTGCAGGAAAAGGTCGGCGAGAGTCGGCAGACAGCCGAGGAGGTCAATACCCTTCTGGACCCGCAGGGGCTGATCTACTCCGGTAGGAACCGGGTGGTTCATCTTCTCGAGGTGTTCGGCGGTCCGATGCTGGGGGAGATTTCCGCGAAAGTGGTCAACCCGCTGACCGGTCTCAAGGTGGCACCGTATTACGGCTGTCAAATACTGCGGCCCTATCATACGTTCGATGATCCGGAACGGCCGAGTACCATGGCCGCGGTTCTGGAAGCGGCCGGGGCCGAGGTGTGGGACTGGGATATGGGCAACAAATGCTGCGGAGCATCCCTGATCATGACCCACAAGAAAGCCGCGGAACAGGCGGTGGCCAGGATCTGGGAGGCGGCCATGGGGGCGGACGTCATCGCCACGGTCTGTCCCATGTGTCAGATGAACCTGGAGTCGTGCCGGCCCTCCCGAAAAGGAGGTGTGGAAGGACCGGCTGTGGTCTACCTGCCGCAACTGCTCGGACTGGCCATGGGGCTGCCCCGGGAGGTGGTGCAGCTCGAGCGGAACATGGTCATGACCGATACGGTCCGGATGTTGTCGGACAGGCCGCGGAACCGTTCCGGGCCGGGATCTGATTCGGGTGAAGTAAAAACCCTCTAACCATGAGGAGGCGCATATGTTTAAGGATATCGTTTTAGCCATCACGCCGTCGGAAATCTGTGAGTGTGCCGCGGACACGGCCATCTCCTTTGCCCAGCGTTTCGATGCCAGGCTGAATCTGGTCCATGTATGCGGCATGGATCAGGGGTGGGGCTCCATCCGTCATCTGGAAGCGTCCGGGGAGACGGACAAGATCAAGGGCAACATCTGCGAGTACTACAAGGACAAGCTGGCCGGGGTGCCGGAACATGAAGTCTCGGTTCGGGCCGGAATGCCCCACAACGAAATTCTGCGCCTTGTGCGCAAGATGAACGCCGATCTGGTGGTCATGGGGCCGCATACCAGGGAGTACGCGGACAAGCGGGCCAAGATGTGGGGTATGGCCGGTTCCACCCTGGAGCGGGTCTCCCAGCGGTGCCCCTGTCCGGTCATGGTGGTTACCCGCCAGACCCCGTACGGAGAGCAGACCTTCAACAACGTTCTGGTGGCCACGGACTTCTCCAGTGCCGCGGAGTGCGCTGTAAACTATGGCGGCCAGATGGCCCGGCAGTACAAGTCAAAACTGACCGTGTTCCACGCCCTGGAGCCCTCCGGCCTGATGCAGGGCGAGATCGAGAAGGGTATCCGGGAGGTCAATGAACGTATGGCCAGAGAGTTCGGGCCGAGGCTCAAGGGCATTGAAGCGTGCAGCTACTCCTGCTGGGAAGGACAGCCCGCTCTGGAGATCCTCAAGCAGGCCCGGACCATGCAGGCCGATCTGATCCTTATGGCCCATCATTCCAAGGAGACCGATCCGGAGAACGCCTTCATGGGGTCCATCATGGCCCAGGTGGCCCTGAACGCCAACTGTCCGGTGATGAGCATCAACAAGCACTTTGATATGCGCTGCGGCGTGATGTACGACCAGACCGGTGGTGTGGCCGAGGCCGAAGCAAAGCCGGCGTGAAACGCCCGGAGGTGGTATGCAATCCGTTGAACTGATTCGTCCTGGAGAACTGCCGTCGGAGATCAAAACCTATCTGGACCGGTTCGATCTGAGTGCGTGCATGTCCTGCGGCAGCTGCACCAGCGGCTGCCCCACCTCGGCCGCGCCGGGCTACGAGGACTGGAACACCCGGAAGGTGCTGCGCATGCTCTCCTACGGCATGCTCCAGGAACTGGTGGATTCCGATTACGTCTGGATGTGCACCGGCTGCGGCCGGTGCTCCCAGAACTGCCCCATGGGCATCGATATCGCCCCCATCATGCTTCATCTCAAGCATCTGCGGGAGCGGGACAAGGTGCCCGGAACCCTCTGGAAGGGGGCGTACAACAACCTGACCACGGGCAACAACCTGGCCATCTCCAGAGAGGACTACCTGGAAGGGATGCTCGATCTGGGGCAGGACATGGCCGAGGAGGAGTGCCCCGGATTCTTTGTGCCCGTGGACAGGCAGGACGCAACGACCCTGTTCTTTCCCAATTCCAAGGAGGTCTACGGCGACTACGAAGACCAGTTCTGGTGGTGGAAGATCTTCTACGCGGCCAGGGAGAACTGGACCGTGCCTTCAGAAGGGTGGGAGGCCGTGGACTGGGCCCTGTTTGCCGGAGACTATGCCGGGACCAAGAAGCTGGCCCGGCGCAAGATAGACTTCATGCGCAAATACAACGTCTCCCGCATGATCATGCCCGACTGCGGGGGCGGGTCCTACGGGTGTCGGACCGGGCTCAAGTTCTGTCTGCAGGACAACCCTGATGATCAGGTGAACTTCATCTATCTGTACGAGTACCTCAAGGAGATCATCGAGCAGGGGAAAATCAGGCTGGACAAGTCCGTTCACGCAGGCAAGCGGTTCACCTGGCACGACTCCTGTAAACACGGCCGGGAACTGTACCGTCATTACGGGGTCTCCTACTTTGAGGAGCCGCGCTGGATTCTTAATCAGTGCGTGGACGAGTTCGTGGAGATGACCCCCAACCGGATGGAGAACTACTGCTGCGGTGCGGGCAGCGGCATGTGGCCCATGCCTTTTGACGACCAGGCCGCCCACCATGGACGGTTCAAGGCGGACCAGATCAAACGGTCCGGCGCGGACGTGGTGGTGGTGGCCTGCTCCAACTGCCGGGACCAGATCATGAAACGGCTGCCGACCTACTTTACGGACTACAAGTACGAAGTGAAGTACCTGTGGCAGGTGGTGGCCGAGGCCCTGGTCATCGAGCCCTGGGGTGCCGAAGAGGTGGCCCGGGGCGAGGCCGAAGCAAGAGCCCAGTGGGAGCGGTTCGGCATGGACCCGGACGGGGAGTACTGAGGGGCTGGAGTTAGGAACGGCTGCCCAGATTCTCCTTTGCCCCTTTGGTGTCAGATGTTTTTAACGCGAAGGACGCGAAGGGGCGTGAAGAAAGAGAAAGAATGGAACATATGGGGCCAAGGGCCCCATATGTTCCATTGCTTTTGGAAAATGAATAACTGAAGTTACGCACCTCGCTTTGCTTGGGCCAGTTAGCAGCTTTTGGGGCTGATGCCATTACGTGCAACTCCTGTATTCTCCAGCTGTCATTCCCGTGAAAACGGGAATCTTGGAATTGGTGGCAATGCCGGGCGTTGCCACCGGCGCTGTCATTCCCGCGTTCGCGGGAATGACAGCTTCCAATGCGGCCGGAGTCTACGGAGTGCCTCCCTTCAGCTTTTACGTTTGGCTTCCAGCCTTCTGGCATGCAGAATAGGTTCGGTATACCCGCTCGGCTGTTCCCGTCCTTTGAAGACCAGATCACACGCGGCCTGAAATGCCACGCTTCCCTCGAAATTCGTCGCCATGGGCCGGTAGGCCGGGTCTCCCTGATTCTGGAGGTCCACTACCGCGGCCATTCGCTTCAGGGTCTCCATGACCTGGTCCCGAGTACAGATTCCGTGGTGCAGCCAGTTGGCGATGTGCTGGCTGGAGATGCGCAGGGTGGCCCGGTCCTCCATAAGGCCGACGTCGGTGATGTCCGGCACCTTGGAGCAGCCGATGCCCTGTTCCACCCACCGGACCACATAACCGAGAATGGACTGGACATTGTTGTCCAGTTCCTGGCGGACCTCCTCGGCCGTGGGGCGGGACTCGCCGAGTAGGGGGATGGTCAGCAGGTCGTCGATGGAAGCCTTATCCCGGTCGGCCAGCTCCTGTTGCCGGGCAAACACGTCCACTTCGTGGTAATGCATGGCGTGCAGGACAGCAGCCGTGGGTGAGGGCACCCAGGCGCAGTTGGCCCCGGCCTTCGGATGAGCCGCCTTGGTGGCCATCATCTCCCCGAGCATGTCCGGCTTGGCCCACATGCCCTTGCCGATCTGGGCCCTGCCCGAGAATCCGGCCCCAAGCCCCGTGTCCACGTTCCAGTCCTCGTAGGCAGCGATCCACGGCTCGTTCTTCATGTCGTTCTTGCGGACCATGGGACCGGCCTCCATGGAGGTGTGAATTTCGTCCCCGGTCCGGTCCAGAAAACCGGTGTTGATGAAGATGACCCTCTCCAGTGCGGCCCGGATGCACTCCTTGAGGTTCAGGGTGGTCCTGCGTTCCTCGTCCATGATCCCGATCTTCATGGATTTTTCCGGCAGTCCGAGAGCCTGCTCCACCCTGGCGAACAGTTCGCAGGTAAAGGCGACCTCTTCGGGGCCGTGCATTTTGGGTTTGACGATATAGATGGACCCCGTTGCGGAGTTTCGGTATGTGCCGGTGCCGCGCAGGTCGTGCAGACCGACATACCCGGTAACCATGGCGTCCAGCATGCCTTCGGGGATTTCCTCGCCGTCCAGCAGGACTGCGGGCGTGGTCATCAGATGGCCCACATTGCGAATCAGCATCAGACTGCGTCCGGCCAGGGTCAGGGTGCTGCCGTCAGGAGCAGTGTAGGTCCGGTCCGGGGCGGGGGAACGCAAGACCTCTCTGCCGTTTTTGACAAAGGAGGTTTCGAGGTCTCCCCGGATGATGCCCAGCCAGTTGCGGTACGCCAGCGCTTTATCCTCCCCGTCCACCACGGCCACGGAATCCTCGCAGTCCTGAATGGTGGTCATGGCCGATTCCAGGACGATGTCCCTGATCCCGGCCGGATGGTCCTGCCCGATGATGTGGTTGCGGTCGATGTGCAGTTCGATGTGCAATCCGTTGTTTTTAAAAAGGATCGTGTCCGGATCGTCTCCGCCGGTGAACCCGGCAAACTGTTCGGGGTGGGCAAGGGAGGTTTTGGCCCCGGTGTCCAGCTCCACGCCGAGGCTGACGCGATCCCGGCTCCGGTTCAAAAAATAGCGGATCACCTGCCCGTGACCGTCCCGGGCCAGAGGCACGGCCCGATCCAGAAATCGGTCGCCGTAACGCATTGCCCTGGCTCCGCGGATGGGGTTGTATCCTTCGCCCCTGGTTGCTCCGTCCTCTTCGGAAATGACGTCCGTCCCGTACAGGGCGTCGTAGAGACTGCCCCACCGGGCATTGGCCGCATTCAGAGCGTACCTGGCATTGGTTACGGGAACCACCAGCTGGGGGCCGGCAATGGTGGCGATCTCAGGATCCACCTGTTCGGTGGTGATGGTGAAATCCTCCCCCTCGGGAACCAGGTAGCCGATGTCGTACAGGAACTGTCTGTAGGCCTGTGGATCGTGGGGATGGTTTTTGTGTTTGATGTGCCATGTGTCGATGGCCTGCTGCAGGGTTTCCCGTTTTTCGAGCAGTTCTTTGTTTCGTGGGCTGAGTTCGGTGATCACGGTTTCGAGGCCGCTCCAGAATATTTCGGGAGAGAGGCCGCTGCCGGGGGCCACCTCCCGGGCGATAACGTCGTGCAAGGGCCTGGAAATCTGCAGGCGGCCGATCTGAATTCGTTGCGACATGCCGAACTCCTTGTGGATGATGTGCGAGGACAGAATGGGCTGATCTGGATATTGCATCCAATTTCTCCCGTTTTGGTTCCCTGTACCGCGGAGACGGCGGCAAGGCAATCAGGTGAAGGACAGGGGATGGTGTTCTTTAGGGCAACGCCTGTACTTTCCAGCAGGCATTCCCGTGAAAAACCTGTCCTCGACCACGATCGGGGACGGGAATTTTGGATTTGTGGGCAATGCCGGGGTTGCCACCGGCGCTAAGATTCCCGCGTTCGCGGGAATGACAGGCTCTTATTCAGCCGATACCTGCTGGTATTTCAGAACCAGCTAGAAAATTTACCGGGTGTGCGTAACATCAGTGAATAGTATAAATTCCTACGCTTCCGGCTGTTCAGGCCATTGCTCCCGATGCGGTCAAACCCACTCTCTGCCCGTCTCTCCGGCCATGAAAGCTGCCCGCGAACTCATGTGTACCCTGGAGCGGGAGGGGTGTATCGATCTGCATGTTCTCGGATCCGAGGCTGATCCCGACCTTTCCCTCGACTATCTCTGGGGACCGGCCCGAGGCCAGATGTTCGGGGTGCTCGTATATGAGGATGCGGCCGGGGGGCGTGGCGTGCTCAAAGCCTTTTCCTGCCAGTATAACGGGATCTGGGAGGTCCCGGGATGGGTGCCGCCTGTCTTTGATGTGCCGGCATTTCATACCCTGGTGGACCCGGTGGAGCGGGAGATCAAGCGTTTGGGGCGGGAGATTGCGGAGAAGGAAGAGAGCGAAGAGCGGCGCGGATTGATCCGCAGGCGCAGGGAAATGTCCCGGGAACTGATGCGTAAGATCCACGATTTGTACCGGCTGCGCAACTTTCGGGGGGAATCCAGGCTGATGGGTGAGGTGTTTCAGGGCACCGGCAACATGCCCACGGGCACAGGCGACTGCTGCGCTCCCAAGCTGCTGCACTACGCAGCCATGCATGGGTTGCGTCCGCTTGGGCTGGCAGAGTTTTACTGGGGGCGGGAGAACAGGTCGGGAAGCAGAAAGCACGGTGAAGTGTACCCTGCCTGCGCGGAAAAATGTCGGCCTATTCTGGGCTTTCAGCTTTGCGGAGTTGATGAATTATGTGTGAAGGACAATCAATGAACATCTCCAAAGACCTCGACATCCTCTACGCCGACACCAAGCTGGTGGTGGTCAATAAACCGAGCGGCCTGCTTTCGGTGCCCGGCAAAGGCCCGGAAAACCAGGACTGCGTCGTGACCCGGGTGCAGGCCATGTTTCCGGCCTGCCGCAGGTTTCCCACGGTGCACCGGCTGGACATGGACACCTCGGGTATCCTGGTGCTGGGGCTCACGGCCCGGGCCCAGCGGGAGCTCTCCCAGCAGTTCCACGACCGGGAGGTGGCCAAGCGGTATGTGGCTCTGCTGGACGGGATCGTGGTCAAACCTGAAGGCAGAATCGACCTTCCTTTGCGCATGGACCTCTATAACCGCCCCTACCAGGTCTATGATCCTTTGCAGGGCAGACGAGCCCTGACCGAATGGCGCCGCTTGGGCGTCGAGAACGGCAGGACCCGGGTGGAGTTCCAGCTGCATACCGGCCGCACCCATCAGCTGCGCGTGCATGCGGCCCATCCCCTGGGACTGGGGTGCCCCATTGTGGGGGACCGGCTGTACGGCACCGGGACCGGGCCGGGACAGCTCAAGCTCCATGCCGGATACCTGCGGTTTATGCATCCGAAGACCAAAGAGGTCATGGAGTTTGAGGTGGAGCCTTTGTTTTGATATGTTGCCGCATGCTGTTGAAGCGTGGTTCCGGCCAGGACCAGGACGTGAAAAAGTCCGCCCGCGATGTGTTCGTGGGCGGACTTTTTTTGTGCACTACGGTCTTATTTCAGGGCAAAGCGTCCGGCTACCTGGCGAAGAAACCGGTTTGTTTCTCTGTATGTCTTAAAAACGAACTGTGGCCAGTCGGATTCCGGAATTCTGCATTTGTGCAGGTATCGGCTCGGAATATCCCGGACATAGTAGTTGAGGTGCGTTCCCAGACCGAAGGCCTTGCTCATATTATCGGCGACGCTCATGGCCGTGCCCAGGGGAGAAAGCGAGGCCGGCAGGGAGTGGTGCTCGCCAATGGCCAGGATCATTTCATGGGGAAATCCCCACGCCTTGAAAAGGGCGTTTCCCACTCTGGCGTGGTCGAATCCGAGCACGGTCCGTTCTGCTTCCGCAATGGGCAGACCGCGAAGGGAGACATACCTGAGCAGCTCATCCTGACTTTCGGGGATGGCCCCTGCAATGATCAGTTGTCCAAGATCATGAAGCAACCCTGTAATATAGAAAGATTCCTCGTTCCCCGGGGCTGCGTGCACAGCGATTTTTCGGCATATGAAGGCGCATGCAAGGCTGTGCTGCCAGAATGTGTATACACTGAACCGTTGGGCGAGAACCGCATCAGACCGGATCGACTGATGTGAACCCAGAGCCAGGAGGATGCTCGGTTTGACGCCGATCAGGCTCACTGCACCGGATACGGTACTGACGGTTCCGGGGGAAGCGTACCGAGGTGTGTTGGCCAGCCGCAGGATGGCTGCGGTCATTTTAGGGTCCACCCCGATTGCTGTGCAGACCTTTCGCCTGTCCGGGGTTGCTTCCCTGGAAAGGCCTTCGAGGAAACGCATCGGTTCGGCCACACTTGAAATGGTGAGCCGTCTCGTGAGAAGTTCCTCAAGGCTGAGATGGTCGAAAGAGGGAGGGGGAATATCCTCTTCACTGAAAATCACCGGAGAATCCAGTTCGCCCTTGGAGGCTTTTTCCCGCAACTGAATTTCAGCTATCCGGTAAAGGGGCCAGGTTGTTTTCGCTTCCCTGGTTGCGAGTTTGAATCTTTCCCGCAGGGTGCTTTGAATGTGTTCGTTTTCGGGCATGTCAGGCAATGGGTTGTTTGGCAAAAGTAATATACTCAAGGTCCCTGATTCCAGAGGAAAGAAGCACGCCCCCTGTGATCAGAGCCAGAAGACAGGAGTAACAGTATCCGTATCCGTAAAAGGGGAGACCGAGTTGGATGGATGCCCAGGTCATTGCGGTGTTTCCGGCAAGGAACAGGGCTGTGACCACGAGAACCCGTTTTCGAAAATCGAAATAGAAGAGAACAATGATCAAAATGGTCAGCAGTGACTGCAGGAATGCTCCGACCAGACAGATGCGCAGGATTGGCTCCTGAAGAGGGGAAAGCCTGGCCATGCGAACGATGGACGGTGTGAAAAGAAGACACAGGCCGGTCACTCCTCCCTGAATGACGAGCAGCTGGCGTATTCCTTCCTGCAGAACGCCGGTCATGATCCTTTTTTCCTCGAGAATTGTCTGGAGGGACTGGCCGCTGATGATTTTGGCGTAATAGGTTCGGTAGTGCTCATAGAAGATGGTTTCCGCCTTGATCATGAACAGGGCGATGGCCGGGACGATGCTCAGGTATGCCAGGAAAACGGGTGCGTCGTAGAGGTCATGCGTTCGGAGAAACGGGGTGATCAGTCTTGAGTCCGATGCGTTCCAGAATAGGAATTTGTCTATCCAGATACCCAGATTGTAGAGCAGACCGATCAGAGCCAGTTCCCAGTATTTCCGAAATCCCTGAACCAGACCGACGTCCCAGAATCCTGTGTCCTTTGGAATTTCGGCAAGAATTTTGCCGAGCAGTATGAATACGAGCACAGCCTGACCGCAGGTATACCCCAGCAGAAATCCTTCCAGCCCCCACATCGGCTCCAGAGCCCATGCCCCGAGAATACTTCCCGCAGTTCCCATTGTGAATGCATTGAAAATGGTTTTGTAATCCTTGAGGGCCGAGAGAAAGATCATGTGTATCCAAAGGATGCAGACAAGAATGAATAGAGTGAGCGTGAGAAATTTGTATGTAATGGAAAGCTCAAGGAATGAGACTGCGACCGTGCCGAGAGGAAAGCCGGTGCACAGGACCAGGCAGAATGCAGTAAAATATATTCTGGCGATACGGTCTGCGCTCTTTTCAAAGAGTATGTCGGCCAGGTGGCGTGTGGTCACCATTTGAAAGAAGCCGACAAAAATCAGGGACGCCGCGTAGATATAGACGACAGTGGTCCGAAAGATGTCGTGGGCCTGTTTTCCCATCGTATTGGTTCCGACCAGGCCGAGGATGGCCAGGCAGAGAACGCTCATGAGCCAGGGACCTGACGAAACCATGGCCCCGTAGATATAGGCAGTCAGATCACTCAGGTAGGAGTTTCCCTGTTGGATCTTGCGCAGTTCGAACCCTATTCCTGCCATGGAGTTTCCTCGCCGTCTTTTTGCCGGATCGCTTTTTGGTAAAGGGTCCGGTATCTTTCGTTGAGTCGGGATTCCCGATAAAAGGCCTTGACCCTCAGGCGTCCAGCCTGACTCATCTGTCGTCTGAGACGGTAGTCTGAAAGGATGCGCACAATGGCCTTGCTTGTGGCCAGGGGGTCGGCCACCGGGGTGACAATCCCGGATGGTCCCAGGTTTCTGTCCTGATCGGTTCTTCCCTCCAGCAGTTCACGACAGGAGCCGACATCCGAGCAGACACACGGAATGCCTGCACAGTTCCCTTCAAGGACAACCAGGGGCTGGGCTTCGCTGATACTGGTCAAAACGATAAGATCCAGGTTCGGATAATGATCGAGAACATTGACCTTGCCGGTAAATGTGACTTGCTGCTCAAGTTCGAGCTGTTTCACAAGGGCCAGGCATTCTTCATAGTACTTGAGGTCCTCATCCGTGGGGCCCATGATCAATGCCTTGATCTCGGGGATCGAGTGGGCAGCGGTCTTGATTGCGCGCAGAAAGGTCTTCACATCCTTGATGGGAACGACTCGCCCGACAAAGCCGATGGTGAAGCTGCTCTGGTCCGGGGATGGATAGTCTGCGGGCTTAAGGCCTGTAAATGCTTCGAGTTTGATCCCGTTGGGGACGATTTCAATTTTAGAAGGATCGGCCCCCTCCCTGATCTGCAGATCGCGATTACCGGAATACAGGGTGAGAATATGGTCCGCGTGGTCATACGTCATGCGCCCGATGGTCTCGAAGACGCGAACCCAGAGCTCCTGAAACTGAGAGAGGGTGCGATGCACCCGCAGGCTGGATCTCCTGTTCTCGGGGATCCATTTTGCCTGGGCGATTTCGATTTTGCGCTCTCTGGTGTAGATGCCGTGCTCTGTCAGGAGCATGGGTCTGCCGGTGGTCAGTCGAGCCAGACAACCGAGCAATCCCGCATATCCTGTTGAAATCGAGTGATAGACCTTTGCAGGAGGTATCCTGCTCTGAAGAACCTGGAAAATGGGAAGATGCGTGAAACGAAACGTCCAGAAATAGTCGAGAAAGGAGTCGTCACCGCCGTACTGTTCCTGGAGTTCTCGAAACAGGGCCCAGGATCTCCGGCCGTGAATGATGTCATACAGGGGGACATTGTTGGCCCTGAACAGGGAAAAAGCCTGTTGCAGTCGGGAGTACTCCCCTTTTCTGGCCTGATGGTGCAGGGTTCGAATGTCTTCGATATCCCGGGGTTTGATTTTTCCTGACCGTTTATACAGTGGGTCATCGTCGAAAAGCGGCAGCACCATGTAATCGAAATTGTCCGGGAGGTCGTATTTTGGCGCTCCGAGTCCCTTGGTTTTGGGTACCAGACAAACGGCAGTGAAACGGAGCTCGGGCAGAGCCAGGATCAGGTTGTGCACCCATGTGGAGACCCCGCCGGCCACAAAGGGGTAGGACCCTTCCAGGAGAAAGCAGACATCATGCATGGGGGGTATCCTGCGATAGTACGAGGGAGTCGGTCCGGGGCAGTCGGTCGAAACGTTCAAGTTCGGCCAGCGCCGGAAAATCACGTTCCTCGAACAGCAGTCGGCCCAGGAGCTCCTTTTGTTGCGTGGTGTCTTGTACCGCCGGATCTGCCAGAAAACTTCCGGCAGAGGCCCTGTCCCCGAGGTCGAGGCTGATCCGGGCCAGATCCAGGTACAGAGGGGCCGGCTCCCTGCTCTGCGGCACTGCCTTGTGCAGAAGGGTCCGGGCCTGGTCCAGAATCTCCAGGCGCATGGTTTCTCCGGGCAGTCCGGTCGCGGCATACCCGAGCAGTATCCGGGCGCGCTGGATCTGCCTGGAGACTTCACTGTCCCGGGACTTCTCCACTGCTGTCAGTTTTCGGCTGAAATTTTCCTCTATGTCCGTTAGGGCCGTGTGTGCGTAAAATCGAATTTCGGGGTCCGGATCTTTCAGGCATCTGCGAAGAAGCGTTACTGCCTCTCCGGACTGCAGGCTTCCCAGAACCTTGATGGCCCCCCGTTTCAGCGCGGAATCTGTTCCGCGTAGAATGTCCACGATGGGTTCCACTCCAAGCTCCTGTTCAATATAGGTTTCCTTGTTTTGGCCCAGCTCCTCCGAAGTGAGAGAGGTGTGGTAGTCGGTTCGCTCCAGATCGTGTGCCAGCCCCTGGCCGCGGATGACCGTTTTTGACAGCAGCATCGCCATTGTGCAGCCATAAAGGCCGATGCCAGGCAGAGCCACCGTGAACAGGCTGATCAGGGCGCTGCGGAAAGGGGATTGTCCTGATCTGTGCAGAAGACCGGCTCCGATTGCGGGAAAAAGCGCGGCCGCAAGGTTTATCGCAAAAGCCTGGCCGGCTGAAATCGTGCCCAGAAGCAGCAGCTGGATACCTGCGGTCTCCAGAATAAGTGCCGGGACAAGGGTGAGTAAAAATATGCTGGTCTTCAATTTGTTTCCGGGTTCAGGCTGGTTGTAAGGGGGACATTTCGGGCCTTTTTTACCGTGGAGCGCGATCGGACGGCCTGCAGATTGCTGACCGCGGTTTCGAGCAGGGCCCGGGGTGAGTCGAGTTGTTCGGAAAAGGTCGCTGTTCCGATGCGTGCCTCTGCCGAATCCTGTGCTGTGGAAAGATCCATCCCGGCCAGATTGTTGAGCTGATCGGACAGTTTGGCTGCAGTATGGTCTGCTCCTGCGCTGTTTGTGGAAGGAAGCATGACCAGCACCCCGTGCGGGTGAGCCGTGCGGAAAACAAGGTCCACTCCCCGCAGGTTGCGTGAGATCATGAAAATGGCTGACTCTACGCTGTAGGGCGGTTGAGACGGAGGTTCCTGCCCGGGGAGCTCCACGTACAGGATGGAAAAGATGGAGTTGTATCGTTTGGACCGATTGATCTCCTCCATGATTCGGGACTGAAAATAGGCGAACGTGAATGCGTATCCGGATTCGTCGGTAATGAGCTGGTCCTTGACGACCGAGAATCGACGCGCATTGTCCAGACTGGTCCCCCCCCAGTCGGCCAGCAGGGTAATCATTTTGATCCCGCTGGGCGTGAATTTTTCAAAGGGAATATCGCGCACCGCCAGGATACCGAAGACGGTTTTCTGATCAGCTGCAAGAATGGGGGCCATGATCAGAAACTGCGGACCGGCCTCGATCTCGTTCAGGTTGTCCCGAATTGTCCAGGTCCGGCGATCGTCAAGCACTCTGGCCGCGACATCCTTTTTGAGAGCAAGTGTTGTCGGGATGTCCTCGGAAGAGCCGATATGAGCGCTCAGGACAAGCTCTTTTTCCGAGACCCGGTAGGCTGCTGCCTGTGAAATGTTCAGCTGTTCGCTCAGAAGGTCCAGCAGGGCAGGCAGGATCGCTTTTTCGTCCAGAAGGCGGAGGCTGTGCGTTGAATCGTACAGCGTGGACAGGGTCTGCTCCTGGGTGATGATCCGCAGGTCGAGTTCTTCCTTGGATCGAAGCAGGAGTGCGTGGCGCTCCTGCAGATCTGCTGCCTCCCTGCTGAGTTCAAGGTGGCGTGAGCGCAGGGTGGTGTACCGTCTCTTCTGTACTTCCCGCACCTCTCCGAGAGCTCCGCCGATGAGCGTGAACAGAAAGGGGAGCTTCCATATGGAAAAGTGTTTAAGATCAGCCCAGGTCGGGTCGGGTGCCGCGTGGATGGTCAGACTGAAGTGGATGGCAGCGCAGCATACTCCGGCTGTCAGGCCGGGCAAAAAGCCGTACCGGGCAGCTACCGGAAGAATGATCAGCCATAACGGGTGAGGGGTTGCGGCCATGAATCCGGGGTCGCCCGGGAAAAACAGGATGTTGATCGTCCCGAGAAGGGCGAGAAACAGTACGATCTCAATGGGCCAGGAGCCCGGCCTGATTGTCCGGTCATCCGACATCGAAACCTGGAGTGCATTCATGGTGTCGTTCCCCATGTAGAGAGATGGCTCGGGTAGTTATGCTGCATGATTGGAAATCTGCTCCGGAAATTGTAATTCACTGTACCTGATGGTGCAGAAAAGCCGTCTGTGTCGATTCTCGGCACGGAACTCAAAAGAGGATCTGCAGCGAACTGTCCACGGTGTGGGTCGTCTGCCCTTCCCGGTCCGGCGAGCTGCTCACGAAGGAGTATCGGGTTTCAAGGCGGAATCGCGGTCCGAGCCGGATGATCAGTGACGGATCGACAATAAAAGTCGGCCCGTCCTGGAATTCGTTCAGCCCGATACCGATCCCTGTTCCATACTCCAGCCTGGGAGAGAGTCGGTGAGTGAACCGTACTCCGACGGTATGGCCGGCCTCGTCAGTCATTGTGATGGGACGCTCGCTGCTTTGAGCATAGGACAGCCAGGTCCGGCGAAAGACGTAGAAAAAGTCCAGACCCGGATGATTATGCAGATTTCGGACCAGAGAAATTTCGAGACCGTGTTCCTCTGCATAGCGGGAGGTTTTGTCCAGCAGGTAATCGGTTCGCCAGAGATTGCTCCCCATGTACCACCTCTTCCCCAGGGGCCGTTCGTATTTGAGGCGGGCCTGTCGATATGTTCCGTCCAGCCCGGGAGCTTCAATGTCGGAAATCCACGGGGTGTTGAATTCCAGGTCTGCGGACAGCGAGCTACGCCGGTCGAGATCCAGGGTCACGCCAAGGCGGGGAGAGAGCCCCAGATCATCGGTGTATCCCAGTCCGCTGCGAAGCAGTATCTTTCTTTTGAGTGCATGATGCAGCGAAACATCCATACCGGTCCGGGTCGTATCCCGGTTTTCCGTATCCATGGTTTTCAGGTTCGAGATGGACAGAGCCAGCCTGGTTCTGGTCCCCATGGGCGTGTTCCAGCTGTTCGAAAGTTCCTGGAGCCCCTGCCCTTCGGACTGGGTCGTGTACCTGAATCCGGTCTCCAGCCTGGGACGGTGTTCCGCAAGTATTTCGCGCAGGGCGTTGGAGACATCGATGTTTTCCGGATCATGATCAAGAACCCGGGAAAAGAGTTCCAGGGCTGTGTCCCACTCTCCGGCCTCGAGGTGGGCGTAGCCGGCATCGACAAACGCACGGGTGTCTTCCGGTGTCATTTCAGCGATCCGGTCGAATACACGTGCCGCGTCAGCGGGATGCCCCGTGCGCAGAAGCCAGCGCCCCAGTTCGCGAAGGGGCTCGGGATTGCCGGGCTGTCTGGCGATCCAGGGATCGAGAACGGCTCTGGCAGCCTCGAATTTTTCTGCTTCGGTCAGGGTTTCGGCCAGGTCCGACAGTACTTCCGCATCATCAGGGTATGTGCGTTTAAGTTCCTGATAAAGATTGATCGCTTTGGAAAGATCGCCTCTTCTGGCATGTATTCGGGCCAGGGCCAGCATTCGTTCCCGCTGCGCAAGCGGCATAAGCAGTTCGTTGCCCGATATAAGCGGTGTGTTTTCCTCTACAAAAGGAACAATCGCCTCGATCTCCTGCCCTGGGGCAGCGGCGGGGAGAGGTGCCGGTTCAAGGCCTTCCGTCCCGGCGGGAAAACGGGCAATGAACATGTCCCTGTCTGTCTGCTGTCTGAATCCGGATTTAAATGTTCGGGCCTCCTCGTACGTGGCAAAACTGCCCACAACGACCTTGAACCATAAAGCGTCCGGCCCGGATTCCACGGTGACTACTCTCCCGGGGACTCCCTCCCGTTCCAGGGTGGTGAGCATGGTCCGCGCATGGTCCATGCTTCTGCATGCCCCGAGCTGGATCGCATACCGCGTGGCGGCATGGCAATGGGGCGCAATGGTCAGGACCAGGCAGAGAAAGAGGAAGTATCTGTACATGGCAGGTCTCATGGGCTTGCTCGGTCCGGCTTGAGGGTGCGTATTGCCCTGGCGTATTCCATTTGTGCCTCATCCTGTCTCCCGTTTACGAAAAGCAGCTCTCCGAGTTGATACCGGGCGCCGGCATCTTCAGGGTACAGGGCCAGGTAGCGCCGAAAAAAGCTGATGGCCCGTATCGCGTCGTTGTTGGCCGCATGGATCATGGCGCTGCCCTTGAGTGCTGTCCCGTCCGCAGGAATCCGGGAGAGAATGTCTTCAAAGCAGGCCAGGGCCACGGCGAGAAAATTGTTGTACAGTGCCGCAGTGCCCAGCACCCGCAGTTCTTCCGGGGAGTTGCCCGACTGCCTTCGGGCCCTGTCAAGGGCTGCCTCGGCTCTGGGTGCGCCCCCTGTCCGACTCAGGATCTGTACGGCCTGCATCAGATCCTGAAGGTTTCGGTTCGGGTTCTGTTCCAGCTGTTCGGCCTCCTTGACGACCTGTTCGGCCCGGTTCAGGGCAAGCGCGTCCTGAAGAAGAAAGCGAATTTCAGGGCGGGTCAGGGGATGATCTTTCCGTTGTGCATCCAGCATCTCGAACCGTTTTTCGTGCCTGCCCAGATCGCCCAGAAGTTTGAGGGTATGCATACGCAGATTCGTTGTTTCCGGAGCCATGTCCAGGGCTCGCAGGTAAAGGGGCAGAGCCCGATCCGGCTGTCCGGCCTCTTCAAGTGCCCTGGCCGCCCGTATTGCGGCCGGAGCATTTCCGGGATCTTTTGCGGCCAGTACGGCCAGGATGTCTGCACGCTCCCGGTATCGCTCCGTCCAGGAGGCCAGTCGGGCTGCAGCGTGTCCGTATGTCGGACGGTCCGGAAAATCCTGGAACAGCTGAGCATATCCGGTGTAGGCCAGGTCGGTAAAACCGAGATTTTCAGCCGTGTTCAGCCATTTTTCGCGCTCCGTTGCCGACCCGGCCCGGGTGAGTCGTTCGGAAAGATATTTTACGGCCTCGGTCTCCCGGCCGTTTCGGGTCAGCAGAAAAAGGGGCGGGAGTGCTGATTGCGGCGAAAGGTCCGGACAAGTGAGAATCAGTTCGGCCGCGGGGATGGCGCGGGCATTGTTTTCCGCCATAGCCTGCAGGGCGGCCGAGGCGTCGCAGGGTGAGGAGCGCAGCACCTTTGTTGCAAAGGGAAGAGCTCCGGCAGTGTCCCCGACCCACCCGTTGACTTCTCCTGCCAGGAGGACCAGCTCCGGGTCGTTCATGCCGTGTCGGGAGATCAGGGCCGAGGCGGAACTGACCAGCTTCAGGTTTTGAGCATATCCGGCCCACAGCATCAGTTTTTTCAGGTCTTCGGGATCCGGGGGCTGTGAAAGGGTCTGCTGCAAAATGGAAAAAGCCGGTTCGTAATGTTGGTCCGTTGCCAGCTCCATGGCCGCGTTTCGCAGTAAGGAAATCATGCCCGGGGAGGTGTCGAAGGACGGCATTGCACGCACCGTGCTTCGGATGATGTCCGGATCCCGGCTGCGCACGGCCGTAACGAGAACTTCCGGCCATATGTTCGGATCGGCTGATTCGGGGGGCAGGGTGTTTTCCCACAGCTGAAGACCCTTTCGAGCGTTGCCCAGCCTGGCGTGCGCCGCGGCCACCATTCGGTTCAGTGCGTTTGAAGCGCTGTCGGTATCAACACCGTTGACCAGACGGGACAGGACCGGAATATTGTCACTGTCAAGGACCGCCAGGAGGAGTTTTTCCTCCACACGCTGTCGGCTTTTTCCCTCAAGTACGTCTCTCAGCTCCAGGGCGGCAGGAAAGTCACCAGTCGCAATTGTAAGCAGCGCGGCATCTTCCATAAGGTGTGGCTGATCCGTGGCAGCCGCATGTACGGCAGCGGCTGCGGCCGCCGCGAGAGAAGAGTCCGGATCGGCTTGTGCAAGCAGCAGAACCTGACTCAGGATCACCTCATGCCCGGGAAAGCGCTCAAGTCCGACCAGAAGGGTCTCCAGAGCCTCTGTGGGCATGGCGTTCCAGGACATCACCCTGGCCAGTGCCAGAGTGCCGTCAGGTGCAAAAGCCATGTCGTCGAGTTCATCGGCAAAGGTTTCGGCCAGGTCCAGGCGGCCGATGGTCAGGCAGTTTTCAATGGCGTAGATGGTGAATGCGTCCCGGTCCTCTTCGGCCCGATCTGTTTCGTTGTACTGCGTATGAAGCAGATAGTTTCGTTCGATGGCATGGTCCAGAAAGGGAGACGGACCCTGCGTTGATCTTTCCCTGGCCAGGGTTTGCAGCAGGTTGGTCAGCGCCACGGCAAGGTGATCCCCAAGGGAAGCTCTGACATCCTTTTTCAGGATGTCCCGGACCATGAATCCGACCGCCTTTTCATTGTTTCCGTAATAGAGGTGACCGTGAATGAGGCGGGAACGCACATCTCGTCGTTTCGGGGCCAGAGCCAGAATCTGTTCATCGACCTCGAGAGATTCCATAGGGCGCATGGACCATGTCAGGACCTGTGCCAGACGTTCGTGGACTCCCAGGTTGCCGGGATGACGTCCGGCCACCTCTCTTAGGGCCTCCACCGCTTTGTCGGGTTCTCCCTGGCTCAGATGGATGTCCACGGAATTGAGCAGGAGCTCGGTTCCGGGGTTTTTTTGGGTCAGTCCCTTTTTCAAGGCCTGGTGGGCCAGGTCCGGCTTTCCACTTCGCCAGAACAGCTCTGTCATTGTTGTCGGACCTGGGAAAAGAATCCAGGTCAGACCCAGCATGACCCCGGCGAAAAGAAGAAGGGAGCGAAGCCTGAAGATCACCTCTTTCGTACTCCTGTTTCTCCCGGGGCGGATACGGTAATGGTCAGCGAGGATGTCCCGGGAGTGAGTGCCGCCCGGTCCGTGCCGGAGAACAGTTCGTAGTCGGTCCCGGACGGGATTCCGGCAATGACCACCCGTCCCGGAGTATGGCCCGTGTATCGAAAGGTGATTTGCTGTGAGGAAATCTGAATATTTTCAAGCGTGCCGGTGGCCTGCTCCAGAAACGGGCTCGACGATGGAGAGTCCGTCAGAACCAGGCGGGCCTCGTGTTTGTCCGGATTGAGGTGGATAAACAGGCCCTGTCGGGTCTCTCGGTATCCGATGACTCCGGACGACGCCTGCAGATCAGGCCAAAAAGCACCTCCGTGAGGGAGCCGGAGCGTGGTGCACCTGCCGTAGTCGCTGATACGGAACGTGTTTTTGCCGAGACGATGAATTTTTGCTGTTGTGAATCCGCGGGCCATCATCAGATAATGGGATGTATGTACGGGAGCGACATCCTGGTCAAGGACCCAGGCGAAGACATCCTGTACCGCCTTGAGGGAGCTCGGATATTCGGCGCTGTAGAAATGGAAATAGACGTTGAGGGGAGCCAGACGCCTGGGGGATTCGGTCCGCTTCATGGTCTCGATGATGTTTCTGTATCCGAAAAAAGGGCCGGTCCAGAGATTGGTCAGAATATTTTCGTTGGCCTGTCCCGTAAAATACTGGAAGTGGCCGCCTTTTTCGATGCAGATGGGTGCCACGGTGAAAAGGGAGTTGTGCTCCTGGTCCAGGACCGTGTCCCCGCCATTGATGTTTAAAAGGCCTGCCCGGTCCGCTTCGGCCAGATCTTTTGCCGTGGGATCGCATGCACCGCTCCATTGAAATACCCGGCACGGCTTGTCTTCGGGCGCGAGCGTGGACACGTAGCGGGCCGATCCGGTGATTTCCCGCACCCGGTCGAACGTCGTGTACCCGGGGATGTCCACTCCGAACTGCGAGTAACCGAGTTCTTCACGATACCTGGCTGCGGTCTTTTCGTCCTCGCTGTTCCAGAAATAAGGATGAGAAAAGGCGTGAGATCCGGGTTCGATCCACGGGATGCGGAAAATCTTTCGGGCAAGGGCTTCGTGTCGGTCTGTTTTTGCATACCGTGGATCCACTTCGCCCTGGATCAGGGAGACCGTTACCGGAAAGTCGGTTTGGGTCAGCACTTCGTCATTCATGACTTCGCCGCAGGTGCGGCCCGGGTCGATGCGGGAAACTCCGGAGAATCCGTCGGCATCAATATGGGAATAGGCCACCCGGCTGCCGTTCAGAGTGGTCGGGGTGGGAGCCGGAACCCCCTGCAGACGCAGGGCTCGCTCGAGAAATGTGAAGGGGTCCAGGTACCACTGTTTTTTGAAAGAGATCGGGTCCTGCCAGTAAATAAAACCATACAGTGCAAAGCCGCCGGTCCGGGTGATCGCAATTGCCGGGCTGTCGGCTTCAGGACGATCTCTCCGGCGCACGCTCAGCAGCACCTCGCTTTCGGAGGCAGCCTTGAATCCGTCGTAGCGCGGCGGGATGGCGGGCAGCTTCCGTTCAAATTCGACAATCCTGTCTGTTTTTGTCCCGTACTGTATGAGGGTCCCGTTGATGGACGGCATGTCGGTTCGGGTAAGGCCGATGCGTGTCAGGGTGCGTTCGAGCAGTGATGCGGACGGCGGCGTGTTGCCCGTGGATTCCAGGCAGCCGAGGTGCCCGAGGATGATCACATATATGCCCTGGTCCATGACCGCATTCAACCAGTGCAGATACCGGTTCGGGTCGTCCATGGTCTCGGTTTCAAATGACGTGATCACGGCCCGAACACGGTTCAGAGCTGTGGGGGCAGGAAGAGGAGAGGTTTCGATATCCGTGTACCTGGGGAGCAGCCCGAGGTAATTTGCCGGCATATGAAATCCCTCCCGGAACAGGGAAACACTGTTTTCCGCCAGGCTGCTTCCCTTGTAGAGGACCAGTACCTCTCGAGGTTCCTCGCGGGGGGCTGCCGGGGCCGGGATTGCGGCCAGTATGAGTCCTGCGAAGAGGATGAGGCCGAGCAGGTGTTTTCTCATTGCCGGGGTCGGTTGGAGTTCATGGCCGTGATCATGCCCGAAACCATGTCATGGCATACTTCCTGGGCAACCTGGTTGACCGCGGTGGAACACTCCCAGAAACAGGTCCCGGTTTTGGTCATGCTTGCCGACCAGAGTTCCTTGCCTGTGGTGACGTCCAGCAGACGCAGGTTGATGCCTACTGCGGGGTTCTGGTCCAGGCCCCGCTTGTATCGGTATTCGGTCACTGATCCGTAAAAGACCCGCTCCACCCCCAGCGTCCGGCCGGTTGTGACGGCCACGGCCCGGTCCATGGTGCGTGCCATGTCTTCTTCGTTTCCGCGCAGCGTTTCCTGCAGAGCGGTTCTTTCCGTGAAGCGCAGGCCCGGAATGCGGTGCAGCTCCGTTGAGAGCAGGTCGCCCACAATCCTTCCGGCATGCGGGTAGGTGGTCAGGTTGACCAGGGGCAGGACTGCCGCGGAGACTGAAGCCTTGCGTTCCGGTTGCGGAGCAAGGTACTGGACATGGTAGCCGGATGAGCAGCCGGCTGTCAGGATCATGATCAGCGCCGCAATGAAAAATCCGATGTGTCGCATGGAGGTACCCTCAAAATGAGTGAGTTGGGGAAAAGAGGTTTGTTTCAAAGAAAAAAAGGTTATTCGATGCCTATCTTATTTGGACCATGCCTGCAAGTTGTCAGGCCGGTTTTCCAGAGCATGGTCTTTGCCTTGTGCGTCGTGAGCTGTGTATCCACGGGTTCTGAAACCAAAGAGGAGATGGCTGTGGAGAAAACCGGACAAGGAGCTCATACCGTGCGGTCATGGGCCTATTGGCTGCAGGACCCGATACCGCAATCTGTTGCCGAACTTCCCGTCGACCTGGTGGTTATTGATTATTCTGCAGATGGGAGTGACGACCTCGCCTGGGACGCCCTTGAGGTTGCGCAAATGGCCCGATCCGACAAGCAGATCTGGGCCTATTTTTCCATAGGTGAGGCTGAATCCTACCGGTTTTACTGGAAATCCGAGTGGGCTGATGCTCCGCCCTCCTTTCTGGGGCCGGAAAACGAGGATTGGGCCGAGAACTACAAGGTTCGATACTGGCAGGAAGAGTGGTGGGAGACGGCCCTTCGACCGTATCTGGATCGAATTCTGGCTGCGGGATTCGACGGTGTCTACCTGGATATCATCGATGCATACTGGTTCTGGATGGAGCGGGGGGAGCCCCGGGAGGTTGTCGCCGAAGGCATGGCAAAACTGGTCTGTCGCATCGCCGAGTACTGCAGGGCCGGAAACGGACCGAGCTTTGCGGTTTGTCCGCAGAACGGGATGGGGCTGATCAACGAACTTTCTCCGGAGTGGAGGAATCGTTATCTGACTGCCATCTCGGCCATAGGTGTCGAAAGTCTGTTCTTCAACCTTTTCTCGGCAGAGGACGGCAGGCGGCGCAGGGAGCTGGTTCGAGTATTTCAGGGGTACGGTCTATCGGTTCTGAACGTCGAATACATTTCCGGAGACCGGATCAGGGAATACCGGCAAAAGGTTGCCGGGAGCGGACTGCAGGTGGTTTTGTTTCGGGCCGAACCTGATCAGGCCCTGGACCGGGTCCTTCCTCCCTTGCGGTAGGCGTTGGAAGTCATGTTTTCGGGGGAAAGGGGCCGGCTCTCCCCCTCCGGTCGTGTTCGGTCATGCATGTCGGAGCATCTTTTTTACCGCCTCAACCCTTTCCTCCAGCCCGTCCCCTTCCAGGTCCCTGACCGCTTCGGCCAGAAATGTGGGGATATCCAGATTCTGGGGGCATTTCTCCAGACACTCTCCGCACTGAACGCACTGCGAGGCGAAGGCCGGAGCCGTTCCTGTCAGGACGCCGCTCATACGCACGGCATACCCGAACCGGGCTTCGTTCTCGTTGCCGAACAGGTGCATCTTGTTCAGCATTTCGAAGGCCGCGGGGATGCGCACGTTTTCGGGGCAGGGCAGACAGTAGCCGCATCCGGTGCATCCGACCTTCATCAGCGTCTGATAGGTCGCGGCGGCCTTGTCTATAAGGTCGCATTCGGCCGGGGTCAGGGAGCCCGGCTCGGCCCGGTCCGCTATGGCCATGTTCTCCTCGATGTGCGCCTCTTCGTTCATGCCGGAAAGCACCACGGTCACCTCGGGCCGGTCCCAGATAAAGCGCAGGGCCCATTCCACGGGAGTACGCCTTGTTTCCGCTTTTTCCCAGATTTCGGCTACGGCCGACGGGGCTTCAGGTTGGCCCAGGTTGCCGCCGCGAAGGGGCTCCATGATCACCACCCCCAGGCCCCTGGCCGCCGCGTATTCAAGGCCTTCGGTTCCGGCCTGAAACTCCCTGTCCAGAAAGTTGTACTGGATCTGGCAGAATTCCCAGGGATACCCGTCCACGATCCGTTTGAAATCCGGCAGCAGGCCGTGAAAGGAGAATCCGGCATTGACGATCCGTCCGTCATTTTTCGCCGTGTCCAGAAATTCGAGCACACCCAGGCTGACCAGGCTGTCCCAGGAAGTCCCGTCCAGGGCGTGGAGCAGGTAATAGTCGATGCGGTCCGTACCCAGTTTGTCGAGCTGGGCGTTCAGGTACCGGTCCATGTCCTGCCGGGATGTGATCATCCAGGAGGGCAGCTTGGTGGCGATCTTTACCCGGTCCCGGTATCCGCCCTGCAGGGCCCGTCCCAGAATCTCCTCGCTTTTGCCGCCGTGGTAGGGCCAGGCCGTATCCAGGTAGTTGACTCCCCTGTCGATGGTGCTCCGTATCTGGCGGATGGCCCGTGGTTCGTCGATGGCTCCCTTTTCGGTCAAGGGCAGTCGCATGCAGCCGAAGCCCAGAATGGACAGCTTGTCACCGGTCTTGGGCATTGTCCTGTACAGCATGTGGATGCCTCCTGTTTGTGTGGTTGTCGCGTCGGGTCTCAAATCAATTGAGGATAAAATGCCGGTACGAGATATGTCGAGTCATATTTTGGTTGTCACAGTGTGGCAGGGCGAGTGGCTCCGGCCCGGAAATCCGTATGCAGCCAGGTGTCCACGGCATGCCGGAATCTTTTCATGAGCCTGGTTTCATGTCGTTTGGCATGGGTGACGCAGGCGAAGGTGCGCAGGAAATTCAGGTCTCTGACGGGTACCGGAAAGAGCTCGTCCGCCTCGAGTTCCCGCATGATGGTGAAGGGAGACATGCAGGCCAGGGTTTCGGGGCGATCCAGGACCCGGGTGATGGAGGTGGAGTGGTTCAGCTCCAGAAAAATGTTCAGGTCCCTGCTCATCTCGCCGAGATGGCGCTCAAAGGTGGTCCTGGTACCGGACCCGGGCTCTCGTATGATCCATTTTTTGGCAAGGAGCTGTTCCATGGAGTAGGGACCTCCAGCCGTAAAGTCCCGGTCCCGGGTTATCACGAACAGCTCGTCGTCGCACAGCCTGTATCGATTCAGCTGGTTCGATTCAAATTCCCCTTCGATGAATCCCATGTCGATCTCGCACTTTTCAAGCTCGCTGACCACGTCCCGGGTGTTGATGTACCGGACCTCGATGTGCGCTTCCGGGTACTCCTCGCGAAAGGCAAACAGGACCTCGGGAAGGATGTAGTCGCCGAAGGTGTAGGAGGCGCCGATCAGGAGCCGGCCGCTCAGGGTGTCGCCCTCGAAGATACGCAGAGTCTCGCCAAGCCGGCTCATGATGGGGTCGAGCTGCTCGCCGAACAACCGGCCGTAGGCATTCAGGACCAGACGGCGGTTGACGCGATCGAAGAGTCGCACATTCAGCTCCTCCTCCAACCCCTTGAGGGCCACGGACACGGCCGACTGGGTCAGGCAGCATTCCTCGGCCACCCGGGAGACATTGGGGGTTCTGGTCAGGGCCAGGAATATTTCCAGTTGTTTCAGGGTCATGCTTGCCTGCCGGATTTGATGTGATTGAAGTTACTGAAGTTACGCACCGCTGCCCAATTCCCCCCTTCGCGCTTCTTCGCGTCCTTCGCGGTAAGATTCTTTTACCGCGAAGGACGCGAAGAAACGCGAAGGAAGTGGGTATTTGGGTTCAAAGCAGGTAAGGTGCATAAAATTAGTTACTGAAGTTACGCAGAACCGGTAAATTCTCAAGCTCGTTCTGAAATCCTCGCAACAGGTCCCCCCTTGAGGGGGGCAGGGGGGTGTGCTCCAAGACCAGCACCAGCGTGCATTTTTGCCAGCCCCCACGCGGCCCCTGCCTTTTCTCGATAGCTTTGCCCGGCTTGGAAAACACCCCCCTGCCCCCCTCGAAGGGGGGACCTTTGTGCTGGCAATCTGGAGTCAGCTGACAGATCACGAAGGGAGTGCGTAATATTAAACCAGACCCACTTTGAAATATTGAGTTTTAATTCAAGGCGAAGACAGAAGAATTTTAACAGGAGTACAGGAGATACAGGAGGGAAGAAAAAGACCTCTTTCTCCTGTTCTTCCTCCTGTTTTTTCTCC
>JAWLGC010000020.1:0-31590 GCA_041685265.1 Desulfomicrobiaceae bacterium
AATGAGCTGAGAGCAGCGAAGCACGTCGGAGGAGAAAAGCATATGTCTGAAGATAGCAAGGTAAACGATCAGGGTGTCGACTTCGATACCGAAAAACAGGCTCCGAGCGAGGCTGAAAGGCCTGAGCACAGGAAAATGGCCGCGGACTTTGAAGCCGCAGCGGCCGAGCAGGAAATGCCCGAACTGCCCAAGCTCGATTTCCCCACATTTGTTCTTTCCCTGAGCTCCAGTGTCCTGGTTCATCTGGGTGAGATTCCCGAACCCGAGTCCGGCCAGACCATGGCCAACCTGCCCGTGGCCAAGCAGACCATCGATATTCTGTCCATGCTCGAACAAAAGACCAAGGGAAACCTTGATCCTCAGGAGGACACCCTGCTCAAGGACATGCTGTTCGAACTGCGCATGAAATACGTTCAGAAGGCACGCTAGTCATGGCCGGAAAGAAAAAAGTCGGCCTGGTGGGGGTGACCGGATACACCGGCATGGAGCTGTCCCGGATTCTTCTCGGACATCCCGATCTGGAGCTGACCGCCGTGACTTCCCGTAAGGAGGCCGGTAAATCGCTTTCGGTCATTTATCCTTTTTTACAGAACACCGCACTGCAGAATCTTGTGATAAGTGCGCCGGATCCCGAAACGTTGGCCGGACAGTGCGATCTGGTCTTTCTGGCCGTCCCTCACGGCACGGCCATGGAGATGGGCGCGGCCCTGGTGGATGCCGGAACCAGAGTGGTCGATCTCAGTGCTGATTTCCGGATTCGGGATGCCGCGGTGTACGCGAACTGGTACGGCCTGGAACACACCCGCAAGTCTCATATCGAAAGGGCCGTATACGGTCTGCCCGAACTGTATGCCGATCAGGTTCGGAACGCATCGTTGGTGGCTAATCCGGGATGCTATCCGACCTCGGTTATTCTCGGTCTGTATCCTGCCCTGGCAAAAGGGCTGGTGCACACCGACGGGATAGTGGTTGATTCCAAATCCGGGGCCTCCGGGGCTGGACGCAAGGCAAGTGTGGGGACCCTGTTCTGCGAGGTGCATGACAGCTTCAAGGCCTACGGCCTCGGCAAGCATCGCCATACCCCGGAGATCGAGCAGGAGATTTCTCTGGCCGCGGGTAAAGGGCTGACCGTGTCCTTTAATACACACCTGCTGCCCATTGACCGCGGTATTCTGAGCACCACCTACACGGTGCTTCGGGAAGCGACTTCTCTTGAAGAGATCCACGCCGAGTACAGCGATTTTTACGAAGGCAGGCCGTGGGTACGTGTTCTGCCTCTGGGGGTGCTCCCGGAAACCCGCTGGGTTCGCGGCACGATGTTCTGCGACATAGGCCTGGTGGTCGATCCGCGCACCAACCGGCTGGTCATCGTCTCCGCCATCGACAACCTCTGCCGCGGCGCCTCCGGCCAGGCCGTGGCCAATGCCAACCTTATGCTGGGCCTGCCCCCCCAGGCCGGATTAAACCTGCCCCCCATGATGCCGTAGGCTGAAAAAATCTGAGCCAAAAAAATGGGACCCATAGGACATATACGTCCTATGGGTCCCTTTTCTTTTTCCTGCCTAAAACCTAAAACCTAAAACCTGAAACCTGAAACCATCCTATTCCCCATTTCGCTCATCCAGCACCCTTTTGGTTTTACTGAAGGTTCTGGGCAGTTCTCCGGGGCTGAGCACATTCACCTCGCTGCGGACCAGGATCTGGGTGCGCAGTTCTTCGGACACGGCCTTGGCCAGATTCTGGTCAAGGTCGCTGCTTTGACCTTCCTTACGCTCCACATTGATCAGCATCACATCCAGTCCAGCCCTTCGTCGGAGAATGATCTGGTATTCCGGTCCGATCTCCGCAAATTTTTCCAGCACCTCGGCAATCTGGCCGGGGTAGATGTTTACTCCGCGGAAAATGATCATGTCGTCGGAGCGGCCCATGATACTGTCGTGTCGGGGCAGGGCCAGACCACAGGAGCAGGGCTCGGGGATGATCCGGGTCAGGTCCCGGGTGCGGTAGCGGATCAGGGGCACCCCTTCCTTGCACAGGGAGGTGACCACCATCTCGCCCACTTCGCCCGGTTCCACCGGCTGCAGGGTTTCCGGGTCCAGAATTTCCAGAATGAACATGTCCGCCCAGTAGTGCATGCCCTCGTGAGCCGAGCATTCCAGGCCCGTGCCC
The DNA here is from genome assembly GCA_041685265.1 of Desulfomicrobiaceae bacterium. Taxonomy (GTDB): domain Bacteria; phylum Desulfobacterota; class Desulfovibrionia; order Desulfovibrionales; family Desulfomicrobiaceae; genus JAWLGC01. The sequence goes on from JAWLGC010000020.1 coordinate 2,170, forward strand.
GGGCCGTACAGTTCGGTCATACCCGGAATATCGTAAGAGCCTTCCAGGCCGAGCAGTTCCTCGATTCGTCTGCGCTGCTTGGGAGTGCTTGGTTCGGACCCAAAAATGAGTTTTTTAAGGCTGATCTTGTCCCGCAGACCGTTTTTGGCCACCTGTTCGGCCAGGAGCAGGGCCATGGACCCGGTGGAGCACAGGCAGGTGGACTGCATGTCGGTGAGGAACTGGAGGTGGAACTCCAGGTTGCCCGGTCCAAGAGGCAGGGCAGTGGCTCCGAAGTGTTCGCACCCGAGCTGAAACCCCACCCCGGCTGTCCACAGTCCGTAGCCCGTGGCGATCTGGACCCGGTCCTCCCGAGTCAGTCCGGCTAGTTCAAAGCACCGGGCCATCATCATCTTCCAGACATCAACGTCCTTCTGGGTGTAGGAGAGCACTTTGCGCTTGCCCGTGGTTCCGGATGAGGCGTGAATGCGCACGATGTCCGCCTGGGGTACGCTCACCAGGGGGAAGGGATAGCCGTCCCGCAGGTCCTTGACCGTGGTGAAGGGGAGGGAGGAGAGATCGTCGAGTGAGGCGATTCCGGCGGGGTCGACTCCGGCATCAGTGAGTTTTTTTTTGTAGGCCGGGCTGCCGTTGAAGGCATGGCTCACGGTCCATTTCAGGCCGCTCAGTTGTGTCTCGGCCAGTTGTTCCGGAGTCGGATCGGGAAGAAATCGGTACGGCTGGTGGGGCATGGCGGGCTCCTCGGCATGACCGGTATGGGTGACCGGCTTTATTCTTTGTGGAGAAAGGGGTAGAAGGTCGCAGTCCGGGAAGATCGGGCTGAAATGAATTTCGGGAGTATGGTTGCTCCTTTGTGGAATTGTCAAGATGCCGGAATTTTTCATGTCTCACGACTGCATGAATATGGGCTTGATTTAAATTATTTATTGGAACGCAGTCCGGCTTGGCCGGTGCCCTTGAGTGCAATGCCTGTATTTTTCAGCAGTCATTCCCGTGAAAACGGGAATTTCAGACTTGTGGGCAATGCAGGGCGTTGCCTCCGACGCTGAGATTCCCGCCCCGATCGTGGTCGAGGGCAGGCTGTTTACGGGAATGACTGCCTCTTATACGGCCGATATCTGCGGCGTGCGTAACTTCACCTCTTCACCCCTTTTACTCGGAGAACCCCATGACTTTCCCTCCATATCTTTTTGAAACAGCCGCCCTGATCCTCGGCCTGGTCCTGGGCAGCTTCTACAACGTGTGCATCCACCGCACCCTGGCAGGGCAGTCCGTGGTCTGGCCGGGCTCCCACTGCCCGAAGTGCGGACACAACCTGTCCTGGTGGGAAAACATTCCCGTGCTCAGCTATATTTTTCTTCGCGGAAAATGCCGGTCCTGTCAGGAGTCCATATCGTTGCGCTACCCGACGGTGGAAATCCTTTCCGGCCTGCTGGCCGCCGCCTTTGCCTACCGGTTCGGTCCGACCCTGGAATGGGGCGTGTACATGGTGGTCATCGGCCTTTTGCTGGTAGCCAGCTTCATCGACCTGGACAGTTTTATTCTGCCCGACGTGATCACCCTGCCCGGAGCGGTTTTTGTGTGGCTTGCCGCCTGGCTGGTGCTGCCCATCGGGTGGCAGGACTCCCTGCTCGGCGCCGGAATGGGTTCCGGCATCTTTCTGGCTCTGCAGCAGGGGTACCGGCTTATCAAGGGGGTACACGGTCTGGGCACAGGGGACATCAAACTGATGCTTATGCTCGGCGGCCTTGTGGGGTGGCAGGGACTGCCGGTCATGATCCTTTTGTCCTCCCTTTCCGGGCTGCTGGTCAGCCTGGTCTGGCTGTGGCGGGATGCCTCCAAAGGTATGAAGACTGCGATTCCCTTCGGGCCGTTCCTGAGCCTGGGCACCGTGGCCACGCTGCTTTTCGGGGATGTGATCTGGCAGTGGTATCTTGGTATTTGAATGTATGGATGGTTGATAAGGTTGTTTGAACAAACAGTGTGTTGTTCGGGATGAATATTTTGAATGTACGGCAAAGAGTGTCAATATTTCTAGAATCATATTGACGACACTTCGGGGGTCGTGTAATTTAATTACCATTAATTGGAGACTCCGTCATTCTGGAGTTTCCTTCTTTTTTTGAGCTTTAAGCACGCCTCAATTCAGACGGTCATCTCTCTTTATATATGTTGACCTGTGGCAATGGAGTTTTTGCTGGACATGCAACTATATTGCAAGGAGGTTGTAGTTATATGATACCCCAGCAAGTGATCGGCATCAGTATCCTGTTACCATTTCTGGTGGCTCTGCTGTGTCTGATCAAAGTTCCTCGCTTACGGTCCCTGTTGATTATTGGTACGGGGATCATTCTATCTGTGGCATCTTTTGCGCTGCTTAAGGCAGATCCTGTTTCCTTTTCACCTGAAAGTGTTCTTGGAATGAATCCAGATGTGCTTATTGCCCTTCTGGATTTTGCACTTTTATTCGTCATTTTTTATATCAGCTATAAGTTGAAGAGCAAGCTGCTTATTACCCTCAGTTTATTGCAGATTGTGCCTTTGGCCATTCTCGAACTTTTTATGCATCCAGGATCCGGAAGTACGGCTCCGACTATTTTTGCAGATCAGCTTTCCATGGTTATGGTCATGGTCATTTCCATTATCGGATCCCTGATCTGTATATATGCCCTGAGCTACATGAAAAAACATGAGGATCATCTGCATCTTCCGGTTTCCAAACAGGGAAGATTCTTCTTCTACATGATTCTTTTTCTCGGGGCCATGAACGGACTGGTTCTTTCCAACAGTCTGCTGTGGATTTATTTTTTCTGGGAAGTGACCACCTTCTGTTCTTTTATGCTCATCAAGCATGATGAGACAGAGATCGCCAAAGCCAACGCCAAACGGGCCCTGTGGATGAACATGCTCGGCGGAGTCGGGTTTGTGTTCGCCCTGATTCTGCTGCAGGCCCAGGGACTGCCCCTGAGCCTGCAGGAACTGGTGGCTGCCAAACCTGCCGCCGGTCTGGCCCTGCTGCCTCTGGCCCTGCTCTGCTTCGCCGGATTCACCAAGGCCGCCCAGGTTCCCTTTCAGAGCTGGCTGTGCGGGGCCATGGTCGCGCCCACGCCGGTGTCCGCGCTGCTGCACTCGAGCACCATGGTCAAGGCCGGGGTGTATCTGGTACTGCGCCTGGCGCCTGCCTTTGCCGGAACCCTGTTCAGTTCTTACGTGGCCCTGTTCGGGGCGTTTACCTTTATTACCACTGCGGTCCTGGCCCTGTCTCAGAGTAACGGGAAAAAAATTCTGGCCTATTCCACTATCGGCAACCTGGGCCTGATTATCGCCTGTGCCGGAATCAATACCCCGGCGGCCATGTCCGCGGCCATTCTGCTGATCATCTTCCACGCTGTGTCCAAGGGCCTCATGTTTCTGTGTGTGGGCTCCATCGAGCAGAAGATCGGCAGCCGGGACATTGAGGATATGCGGGGGCTGGTATCCCGGATGCCCTGGACCACCGTGGTGGCCCTTATCGGCATGGTCACCTTGTTTCTCCCGCCTTTTGGCGCCCTGCTCTGTAAATGGATGGCTATCGAGGCCGCGTCCAAGCTGCCTCTGGTGGTCATCATGATCGCCCTGGGCTCAGCCATCACCGTGGTTTTCTGGGCCCGCTGGGCAGGTATGCTGCTCTCCTCCACCTGGACTGAGAAGCAGGGGTTCACGGAGTATATGGATCTTCTGGTTCGAATCCCCCTGGCCCTGCTCGCTTTCGGGGCCGTGGTGGTCAGTTTCGGCGTGCCCGTTGTATATTCGTCCCTGGTCCTGCCCGTGGTTTCCAGGTATTACCAGACAGGCATCTACGTCGCTTCGGGCGGCGGGCTGTTTAACGAGATCGGTGTGTTCGCCATTTATCCGGTTTTTTTGATTATGGCCGCGGGCGTGATCATCGCCTCTCGGGCCTCGAAAAAAGCCCGCGGACGGTCCTACTGCACCCCGTATATGTCCGGAATCCAGTCCGATGACCCGAATACAATCGGATTTGTCGGCCCCCTCAAACAGTGGGTCGATTTCAAGGCCGGGAACTACTATCTGAAGAACTTCATCGGCGAAGAAAAGATCACCGGCTGGATCAATCTGATCGCCGTCGGGATTCTCATCGTCCTTCTGGCGGGGGTGCTGTAAATGGAACTGAAGACCTTTTTCCTGATCATTCTGGCTGTTGTCGGGGCTCCCATCATTGGCGGACTCCTTTCCGGTCTGGATCGCAGGATCACGGCCCGGGTCCAGGGACGGTTCGGACCGCCCATCCTGCAGCCCTTTTATGATGTCATCAAGCTGCTCGGAAAACAGAAGAACATCGTCAATTACTGGCAGATCTTCTGTGTACACATCTACCTCATCTCCTCCATGCTCTGCGTGGTCCTTTTTGCCATGCAGTCCGACCTGCTCATGATCTTCTTTGTCATGACCATCGGGGCGGTGTTCATGGTCATGGGGGCGCTGTCCGTGCCGTCCCCCTACAGCCAGATCGGGGCCCAGCGGGAGCTGATGCAGATGCTGACCTATGAGCCTCTGCTGGTCATTGTGTTCGTGAGCATCTTTTTTGTCACCGGTAGTTTTAAGATTGACGACATCGTCGCTTATGATCGGCCTCTGGCCCTGGTCCTGCCGCTTATGTACATCGTGCTCAGCTTTGCCCTGACCATTAAGCTGCGCAAGTCGCCTTTCGATATCTCGGCCTCGCATCACGCCCACCAGGAGCTGGTTCGCGGTGTGCTCACCGAGTATTCCGGTCCGTACCTGGCCATCATCGAGATTGCCCACTGGTACGAAGTGGTCCTCATTCTCGGCATCTGCGCCCTGTTCTGGACCACCAGCTGGTTCGGAATGCTGGTTCTTCTGGTCCTGACCTACCTGGCCGAAATTCTTATCGACAACGTCATGACCCGTATGACCTGGCGCTGGATGCTCACCTACGTGTGGGGCATGGGCATCGGTCTGTCGTTCATGAATCTGGCCCTGCTGTACGCCAGGTCCTTCTAAGGACCAAGGGGTGATGGGATGATTCGCATCCCAATGAGATGAAACACAATGTATCTCTTCATCAGAAATGCAGACTGAAGGATTACAGGGAGGAAAGGGATTATGGCGGTATGCCGGGTAGTCCCGTAATTCTGCACAAGGGAGTTTACCTTCCCTTACTCCAACGTTCCTGACCTGATGAGTTACGACACAATTTATTATGGAGTGCGACAATGGGCTTTTTTCGAAATCTCATGCACAAATCCAGGATGAAATCTCCCTGGTTGATTCATTTCGACTGCGGCAGCTGCAATGGGTGTGATATCGAGACCCTGGCCTGCCTGACTCCTGTCTATGACGTGGAGCGGTTCGGGATCATCAACGTCGGCAATCCCAAGCATGCCGACCTCCTGCTGGTTACCGGGACCGTGAACCATCGCAACAAACATGTCCTTAAAAACATCTACGATCAGATGCCCTTTCCCAAGGTGGTGGTGGCCATCGGGGCCTGCGGTACTTCGGGCGGCATCTTTCGCGAAGCGTACAATGTACTCGGGGGCATCGACAAGGTCATTCCCGTGGACGTCTACGTTCCAGGCTGTCCGGCCAAACCCGAGGCCATCATCGACGGCGTGGTCATGGGCCTTGAGAAACTCAAGGAGCGCCGGGACAGAGAAGGCAGTGAGGCCGGGACCATCGAGGATCTGAAGCAGGCCAGAGAATTCTACGCGAACCGCTCTCAGCGTCAGGTGGAGAAATAAGTTATGGCGACAGAAATCATCAATATCGAGAAATCCGCATTGTTGGATGAGGTCCGGACCCTGAAGAACAAGGGGTATCGACTGGTGACCATGTCCTCGGTCAACTTCGATGAACGCTTTGACCTGCTGTACCACTTTGACAGAGAACTCAACATGAAGAATCTGCGGGTCTCCCTGCCCAAGGGGGAGCCCATGCCGAGTATTTCCGGCATCTATCTGGCCGGCTTTCTCATCGAGAACGAGATCAAGGACGGGTTCGGGATCGACTTCACGGATCTGGCCATCGACTTCGGTGGAAATCTGATGCTGGAAGACGAGGTGCAGAAGTATCCCTTTTGTTCCGTCGGAGTGAAGAAGTCTGCCAAAGCCAAGAAGGAGGATGCATAATGTCCACGGTAATACCCTTCGGACCCCAGCATCCGGTACTGCCGGAACCGCTTCACCTGAAGCTCACCGTCAAGGATGAGATTGTTACCGAGGCCCTGCCAACCATTGGATACGTGCACCGCGGCCTGGAGTGGCTGGCCCAGAAAAAGGACTTCCATCAGATGGTCCAGGTGGTGGAGCGGGTGTGCGGCATCTGCAGCTGCATCCATGCGGCCACCTACTGTCAGGGCATTGAGGAGATGATGGATATCGAGGTTCCCAAACGGGCCGAGTTCCTTCGGGTTATCTGGTCCGAGATGCACCGTATCCACAGCCACATGCTCTGGCTCGGGCTTATGGCCGACTCCTTCGGTCTTGAGAGTCTGTTCATGCAGTGCTGGAAGGTGCGCGAGCAGGTCATGGATGTCATGGAGGCCACGGCCGGAAACCGGGTTATCATCTCCGTGAATCAGGTGGGTGGCGTGCGCCGGGACCTGAGCGGTGCCCAGCTGACCTGGATCAAGGACGTTTTGAACAACCTTGAGAAGGAATTCCTGGCCCTTAAGTCCACATTCGGAGACGATTACACCGTGCGCAAGCGGACCGTGGGCGTGGGCATGCTGAAAAAGAGCAGAGCGTATGAGCTCGGCGCGGCAGGGCCGGTTCTGCGCGGCAGCGGCATCGCCCAGGACATGCGTATGACCGGATACGGAGCCTACAAGTATCTGGACTACGAGCCCGTGGTGGAAGAAGGCTGCGACAGCTGGTCCCGGACCATGGTCCGGTTCCGGGAAGTGCTCCAGTCCATCGACCTGGTCCGCCAGGCCATCTCCCGGTTGCCCGAGGGTGAGCTGACCGCCAAGGTCAAGGGCAAGCCCGAAGGCGAGGTCATCGTGCGTACCGAGCAGCCTCGGGGTGAGGTCATGTACTACATCAAGGCCTCGGGAAACAAGTTCCTGGATCGTTGCCGGATCAGAACCCCCACATTCGCCAATGTCCCGCCTCTTCTGGAGATGCTCCCGGGTGCGGACCTGGCCAATGTCCCGGTGATCGCCCTGTCCATTGACCCGTGCATCAGCTGCACGGAACGGTAACGGAGGTCCCTTATGTTCAAGATGACACCGAACATTGTCAAAAATGCCGTGTCCAAATACGCCACGCGGCTGTATCCTGTAGAAGTTCGCGAGCCCTTCGAGCGGGTTCGCGGGAATTTGGATATAGAAGTGGAGAAGTGTATTTTTTGCAAGAAGTGTGCGATCAAGTGTCCGTCCGGGTGCATCACTGTGGACAAGGATGCCAGGAAGTGGGAAGTCGACCCTTATGCCTGCGTGTACTGCGGCATCTGCGTCGACGTTTGCCCCACGGACTGCCTGTTCATGCATCCCGAGTACCGTAAACCGGCGGTGGTGAAGGAAGCGAAGACGGTGGTGCAGCCCGAGAAGTGATTCGGGTTGCGTTGAGAGAGCCATGAAAAAGGGCTCTCCCGCTCACGCGGGAGGGCCCTTTTTCAGTGATACCGAGATCAGGTGTTCAAAAGTCTGCTCCACATGCGAGTATTGCAAACCACTGTTCCGAGATATTTTCCGGTCCATTCTGGGAAGAATAGGTCGGCTGCGCTGATTTCAGGCCTTGAGCACATGCATGCAGTACCCGTATATGCCGGGATGGCGGCGGTACAGGTCGATCTCAAGGCGGGTGCTGTCGATGATGGCCCGGCCATCGGGATCGTCACGATACTCGGGCTCCACCTCGTTCATGCGTCGTTCCACGTCGTTGTAGAAATCCTCCCAGCACGCATCGTCGATGATGAAATGGCCGAGAGACATGTACCCCAGTTTTCCGGCAGCCTGTTCATTGTCCCTGGCCGTGCGCATGGCCGGATATCCCTCTTTCCAGAACTCCCTGACTTCATCCGGGGCGTCGGCGGTCAGCCAGACCAGGTCACTGAAGACCAGGCATCCACCGGGCCTGAGGAATTGCTTCCAGTAGGCAAGCCCCTTGTCCACCCCCATGATGTAGGCCGCGCCCTCGCACCAGATCAGGTCGAAGCTGTGGGGAGGGAAATCGAGGTCGCTCATATCTTTCAGGCGGGTGCTCATGCGATCGGACACGCCCAGGGCCTCGGCCCGCTGCATGAGCGTGTCGAGAAAGGGCTGGTACACGTCCGTTGCCACGATGGTCCCGTCCGTGATCCGGGCCAGGTCCATGGTGGCTCCGCCCGTGCCGCAGCCAAGTTCCAGGATGCAGGGGTTGTCCGGCAATCCGGTGCACATCTCGTATGCCTGTCTGGTCATGGCCGGGCTGCCCGGCCCTTCGCGTTTCAGTCCCTCGTAAAGTTTGAAAAAAACTTCCATGAATCTTCCCGACTCCTTGTTGATGTGGTTTCGGTTCTAAACATAATGCCAGCATGGCTGAACTATAAACCTATAGCCAGGTCAACTATTGAAGCAATTTTTTTCTGGCTTGAGTCCTGTCGAACTGCCGAGAAATCCTCGGGAGTTGCCGGATCAACATGGTCTTCGCGGGAGGCTTTCAACCTACCCTGGTTGACTTCTGTACCAGTAGATGTACATTCAAATGTACATGGAGGTGTTTATGGAACAGACGATGAACATTACCGAGGCCAGGAGCCGGTTGACCAGGCTTCCTGAGGAACTGGGGGCCACGGATACCGTAAAGATCACACGGAAAAATGAACCTGTGCTGGCTGTGTTGTCGTGGGATTTTTATGAGTCCCTTGTCGAGACCCTGGAAATCCTGGGGGACGAGGAGACGATGGGTGCTCTGAAGAAGGGAGTTGCGGCTGTCCGGGAAGGGCGGACCGTTGAACTTGAGGACCTTGAAAGGGAACTCGAGTCATGACCTGGAAAATCGTTTTGTCCGAACCTGCGGCAGATCAGGTCCGAGGTATCAAGGCCAGACGGGTTCGGGAAAAACTTGTGGCTCGGACCAGGAAGCTTCAGGAGTCGCCGGAAAAACAGGGCAAGGGACTTGTGGGCGATCTGAGTGAATATCGATCGGTCCGAGCCGTGGGGCAGCGGTACCGGATTATTTACAAGGTCGAGAACGATGTTGTCCGTGTTTTTGTCGTTGCCCTGGGACTGCGCAAGGACGGCGACAAGAAGGATATCTACTCCCTGGCCCGCAGGCTTGTCCGGTTGGGCCTTGTTGAGTAGCGGGAAACGGATCGAGTGCTTTAAAAAGGGTAGTCGTCATACTGCATTTTTTTATGTGCTACATCCCGCCCCTCTTCACTTTCCTCCTACGTCACCCCGAACGGAACTCCGCCCGTTGTATATCCGGCAATAAAGGCAAAAGTCTCATCACTGTCATTTCCGAACAGCTCCTCCTCCCTTCTTTTCCGCTCTTCCTTTTTTCGTTTCCTGGCCGCAGCCGCATCAATAATGGCTTGGCGAACCCTTTGTTCATACCCCTTGGGAAACATGACCCCGAGTATTCTCAGTTCGGCGATGGCGGTCAGGGTGTCCACGTTGAACGCTTTTTTGTACCCTTTCACCAGTTTTTTTCCGGGATATGTTTTGACCCAGTCCGTGGATCTGGCTGATGCTATGCGCTGTTCCGGGTTCATGCGGTGACGCCGGGGGGAAAGGGATTTCTTTTTGGGGGAGTTGGACATCTTCGTCTCTCATGGAAGCCGTAACAGGATCATAACTTCAGCCCTCTGGCCCGTTTGGGGATATTTTCCTCGTCAATGGCCAGTCCGGCAGGGTCATGGAAGATATCGGCCAGCTCCATCCATTTGGTGCCCAGGCCCAGGGCAAAGATGACTCCGGCATAGCTGCCCATGCTTACGCCGGGATCACCTTTCTGGATTTTTGACAGGGTTTCCCGGCTGATTCCGGCCCGGTCGGCCACGATGCTCATTTTAAGCCGCCGGCGCAGTCTGGCTTTGCGCAGATCCTCACCGAGTCTGCGCAGCCCGCGCCGGACGGATATTGCTGGTGGTCGTTTTGGCATAATGTTTAAAATTCTGTGCTTGAAATTATGATTGTCAATAAGATCAGACCTGAGCGAATATAGATTGTTAAAGTTACGCATTGCCACCCGAATTTTTTCTTCATGGTGGAAAAATTTTACCGCGAAGGACGCAAAGAAGCGCGAAGGAAAAGGCTCATAGGTCGCATCGGTCTCATTGCCTTGGGGAATATTGGGCAGATCGTAGCTTCAGTTACAAAATTTTGGCCAAAAAAAAGCGGCTGGCAGCCGCTTCTACCGGGTGAAAACAGGAGCTTCATTCGGCCGTTGTCGGGTCGATGATGTTTTCGATCTCGCTGACCTTATCCACGGGGAACCCTCCGGCCAGGGCGTGGTTGCGGATGGCTGCCTCGCTGGGGGCGATGTACACGCAGTAAACTTTGTTGCGGGTGACATAGCTTTGAATCCATTGAATCTCCGGTCCCATTTCAGCCAGAACGCTGCACGATCGCTTCGAGATGAGCTGAAGCTCTTCCTGAGACAGTTTTCCGGCACCGGGAAGTTCGCGCTCGATGATGAATCTGGGCATGATTGGTTCCTCCTGTGGGGGCATTTACAGGTTGGGAAGGAATTATCGGGAAGGGAACTCCGTAGTCCGCGAAGGAAATCAGATTCCTTTTTACGACGGGATGACTGACCGGAAAAGTACCTGTGCAACGTTTTGGGATACCGAATACCGAAAGGAAATGAGATAGCCAATCAAAAAAAAACGCAGGCTCATCGCGCGATGAGCCTGCGTTTTTTTGAACGTGAGCGAACCGGCTGCTATTCAGCCGTGGTGGGATCAATGACCGACTTGACCTCACAGATGCTGTCGGCGGGAAATCCCCCGCTTGTGGCGTGGTTGCGGATCGCTTCCTCGTTGGGAGCGATGTACACGCAGTAGATCTTGTTGTCGGTGACGTAGCTGTGGACCCACTGGATCTGGGGGCCCATTTCGGACAGGACGCCGCATGATTTCTGGGAAATTCCCTGCAGTTCCTGAGGTGTCAGTTTTCCGGCTCCGGGGATTTCACGCTCGATGACGAATCTGGGCATGGGTGCTTTCTCCTTGGATGAGCTGCTACATGTTGGAAAAGAAGACTGTTTCAGGAGAGATAGCGCAACTTATGGAAAAAGAAAAGGAAAGGGTTTTGTAACTATTCAGCTTGGATAAAAAAATAAGGGATTACAGGGAGTAGAAGGATAAACGGGATTATGGCCAGAGGCCGGATAATTCTGTAACCCTGCGACGGGAGTTTTGGGGACAGGCTCATAATGCTGGAGTCCACTGATTTTTTGTGCTACGGCAATTAATCCGTTCAATGTAAGCACGGAGGTTCTCCCATGCCCCGACTTCCCCGTCTCCTGATTTCCGAAACACCCACGGTTTACCACGTTATCTCCAGGACCGCCCTGGACGGCCTTCCTTTCGACGATGTTGACAAAGATGACCTTCTGGACCGGATCAGGCGTTTATCGAAGGTGTACTTCACCGAAATTCTGGGATTTTGTCTGATGGATAATCATTTCCATCTTCTGGTGCGCATGTTTCCTGAAGAGGTTGTCTCCGAGGCTGATCTGGAGGTTCGCTTTCGAAACAGATATGGAGACAAGAAGGTCTTTCCTTTTGAGAAAAGTGACGCACTGCGTCAGAAGTGGTCGTGCCTGTCCGAATTTATCAAGGAACTCAAGGAGTCGTTCTCCAAAAACTATAACAAACGGAATAACCGGCGCGGATATCTGTGGGGAGATCGATTCAAAAGCCTGGTGGTGGAGGACGGCGATGCGCTGCTGAACTGCCTGGCCTATATCGACTTGAATCCGGTTCGAGCCGGAATCGTGGACAGGCCGGAAGAATATCGGTGGTCTTCTCTTGGGTATCATGTTCAGTCCGGGAACCGGGGCGGTTTTCTGAGTCTGGACTTCGGGCACGGGGACATGGGGGTGAGTATTTCCGAACGTATTCGTCTGTACCGGGAATTTGTTTATGAAACCGGTGCAGTGGATACCGGTAAAGGGGCGGCCATGGATGCGGAGGTGGTCAACTCGGAGCGTAACCGCAACTATCTGCTGGGAGATGTGGACCTGTTTCGGTACCGATGTCGGTACTTTTCCGACTCCGGGGTGATCGGTTCCAGGGAGTTTGTGGAAAAGGTGGGGCGAAGGCTGAAGGAGAAGGTGCCAACCCGGAAAGAGCGACCGGCACATGGCTTCAAGGGGGCGGCAGGGCTCTGCACGTTGAAGCGGTTGGCTTCAGCGTAGTCCGAGTCTGGGCAGGATGGAAATGATTTTGGGGGAAAGAAGATTCCCGGGGATTGCTTTGGCCGTTTGATGGGATAGCAAGTGCTTTTTGCTGGAGAAATGCTGCTTGAGCCGATTTGTTTCGGGTGAGGCGGCATTTTTTTATGGAGAATCGTCGAGGTTTTGAAGTCTGAGGGAGAGGAAGGGGATTTTGGGGTGTGGAAAAGGATCATTCTGTATTATTTGCCTGGCACTTCTTCCCTCTCTGATTAAATAAAAGGGCCTTCCGCGTTTGCAGAAGGCCCTTTTTCATGCAGTCTCAATCTCTATCCTACCACCCGTGCGCTTCCAGAATCTCCTTGATCCGCTCCTCGCTTTTCTTCTCCACGATGAGCATCTTCTTGTCTCTGGCATCGTGGATCTTGTCCATAAGCGCCTTGATGTCCGCCGGTTTCTCAATGAAATCCCGGGCTCCGCTTTTCATGGCTTCGATCCCCTTGTCCACGGAGGCGTGGCCGGTCAGGAGGATGATCTGCAGCTCCGGTCGGTCCGCCTTGATCGCCTTCAGGGTTTCCAGTCCGTCCATACCCGGCATCATCATGTCCAGGATGATGGCGTCGTATGATTCGTCTCTGATCAGCTCCAGGGCCCTGGAGCCGTTGGTTGCGGTTGTCACCTCCACATCGCGGTTTCGCAGCCGCTCGGAAAGGGCGTCCAGAAAATCCATTTCATCGTCGACAAGCAATACTTTTTCCTTGCTCATAGCCTACTCCTTTGGCGATTGACCGCATCTCCACCCCTGGAAACGCAGCAGCACATGGTCTGTTGATGCTTATATTACGCTGAGACATGCTCCGCGTCCACCCTGAGGGGAATCCTGATTCGAAACCATGTTCCGTCCGCATCCCCGGTTATGCTCGCCTCCAGTTCGCCCAGAAGTTCGTCCAGAACCGGGCTTGTGTCCGGCCCGGAACCAGTCATCGAAATCAGGGCATGGCCGGGTGTACGCTCCACGACAACGCTCAGGGTGGAGTCGGGAGAAGGCCGGGCCGAGGCGTGTTCGAAGCAGGTCAGAAGTAGCTGCTGGAGGAGAAAGGGGTTGGTTCTGATGTTGATCCCCTGCTGCAGAGATTCGGGCGTGAGCACGACCCCCTTGATGGCCGCCGGCCGCTCGTATAGCTCGCAGGCCTGCCGGACAAGCACGTCCAGCTCCACCTGCCTCCTGGAGTGGTCAACAGAATGGGCGAACCGGTTCAGTTTGTTCACCACTTTGTTGGCCCGCTCCACGTGACCGGCAACGGCCCGGGTTATTTTGTGAATCCGGACCGGATCAAGGGGGGCACCCTGTTCGGCCATGGTCAGAAAATCGTCCAGCAGCCCGTTCTGCTCATTGATGGTCGCCAGGCTGTTCTTGATTTCATGGGACAGGTCGGCGCATACCTTGCCGAAAAAACGGAGTCCCTCGGGACCGAGGGTCTTCCAGCGGATTTCATTCATGCCCGGGCTCTCCTCGATCAGTTTTTGGGGGAAGCCGGAGGTTGTCCCATGGCTTCGTTGATTTTTTTGACCAGGTCGTCGATGCGGACCGGTTTAATCAGATAAAAACAGGCTCCGCAGGTGCACCCCTGCTGAAAATCGGCCTGTGAGCCGTGTCCTGTCAGAAAGATGAATTTCATGTCCGGGTGTTTCTGTCTGATCATGTCCATGAGTTCCAGGCCGCTGATCCGTGGCATCTTGACATCCAGGACGGCTACGTCGAAATGATGGGTTTCGATCTTTTTCATGGCCTGTTCGGCCGAGGTGGCCCACTGTGCCTCGAGTCCCCTGAACCCTAGTCGTTCGGCCAGGGTGGAGACCAGTTCTTCTTCGTCGTCCACAAGCAGGATGTTCACGTCTTACCTCCGTTGAATGGACCGATGCCGGGCATCGGCGGAACCGGCTGTTCCTGTATGTTATGCCTTGACGGGTAACACGATGGTAAAACAGGTTCCCTCGCCCTCTTTGCTCTGCACTGAAATGGTGCCTCCAAGTTTCTGGACCAGGCCGTAGGTGATGGATAGCCCCAGACCGGTTCCCCCGGTTTTGGCCTTGGTGGAGAAAAAGGGTTCGAAAACCCGTTTCATGTTTTCCCGGGAAATGCCGTACCCGTTGTCCTGAATGGCGATGCGGACATGGTTCTGGTCCACGACGGCCATGGTGATGTCGATTCTGCCGCCGTCGCTCACTGCGGCAAATGCATTGTTGATGATATTTAAAAAGACCTGCTGCAACTGCCCTCTGTCGCTCTTAATGTCGGGGAAATCTTCGGGGACGTTCGTGGAGATGGTGATGTCCCGGTATTCGGCTTCCTTTTGCAGAAAGCCAAGCACTTCGTGCACCAGCTTTCCGAGATTCAGAGACTCGATGCTTACATCGATGTGTCGGGCAAACCCGAGCAGGCGGTGGGTGATGGTGCTGCACCGCTGAACAGAATTGATGATGGAATCAACCAGCTTGAGCAGCTTTGGGTCATTGTTGTAGTCTGGAGAAAACTGGAGCAGATCTTTGATCAGGCCGGCCCGTTCATTGATGATGGCCAGGGGGTTGTTGATTTCATGGGCGACGCCGGCAGCCAGCCGTCCGATGGAAGCCATTTTATTGGTGTGCTCGGCCTGATGCAGAGCCGCAAGTCTGTTCGTATCCGCCTGATAGATGCGGTTGACCAGAAAGGTGACCACTCCGAGGTTGACCACGGAGATGACCACCAGGCTCAGTCCGAGAATGAACAGCACCGTGTTTCTGAGTCGGGCCCACTGCCGGGTCAGAATGAGCGGTTCTTTGGTGAGCAAAAAGATGAACGGGCTGTCCGGGATATAGGCGTATCCGAGGATGAGCGGATTTCCATTCTCGTCCTCGAGTTCGAGAACTTCGGTGTGCTCGGAATATGCCGGAACCGGGAAGCCCATAGGCTCCAGGACTTTTCCGTGCAGCAGGGAAGGGGTCTGCAGCCGGCCTGAGTGGTTGACCATAAAAGCGTCGGTTCCGGGGCGCAGGCCGAGTGAGTCGATCAACTCCACGAAGTATTCCGTGTCGATGGTGGCCCGGATCAGAAAGTCGCGTCCCGTCCTTGAATGGGACTTGATGGCGATGACTATGTGGGGGATGTCCCGGAATCCGAGAAAGGCGTCACTGATGTGGCTTCCCCGGACCAGGGCCTCGCTGAACCAGGGCTGTTCCTTGTAGTTTTTCCCCTGCAGGTTGTATGGTCCGACATAGGAGCGCTGGACGCCATTGGAATCGATGATCCCAAGATCGATAAATCCCCCGAAGGAGAGCTTCAGATCCCGGAAGATGCGGGCCAGATATTCCTGTCGGATGAGCTCCTCGTATTCATTGTTGTGGACCAGAAAGTTCAAGGCTGCGGATCGTTCTTTCAGAAAGCCGGTGATACTCCGTTTGGTGTTGGAGATCAGCCTGGAGACCGGCGCGATGGACTCGGTATGCATGGCCTCCTGATACTGCGTCAGATTCATGAACGTCAGCAGCAGAAGGGGCAGCGTACTCGCCCCGGCGGTACATAAAATGATGATTTTCCAGACTTGACGGTAATTGAACAGCGACCGGGGATCCGATTGTCGACCATTATCCCAGAAGGGAGGCTTGATTCTGTCCCAGAACATGCGGCTACCTTGCTTCGGTTGGCGGTTCCGTGGGTGGAAAAACGGGGTTCTGGCACGGGAGGCCGGACCGGGTGGATTACAGGGGTATGCTCCTTTGTCGCAGGGATATAGGATTACCGGATCTTTGCCTGTAATCCTATATCCCTTTACTCCCTCCCTGTACGTCACCTTCCGCCGCCTCCCGGCTTTCTTATGCCTGACTGATTTTAGCGTAGGCCTGATTGATGGTCTTGGTCAACAGATCGATGTCCACTGGTTTTTCCAGATAGGCAAAGGCCCCGAGTTCCATGCATTTGTCCCGGTCTTTGGCCGACCCATGCCCGGTGAGGATGATCACCTCGATGGACGGGTGGTCCTTTTTGATCCTGCGCAGGACCTCGAATCCGTCGATGCCGGGCATTTTTAGGTCCAGGACCATTACTTCCGGTTCGTCATCCTCCACGAAGTCCAGGGCCTGGGCCCCGTCGTAGACCACGTGGGTGCCCATGTCCCGCATGAGCATGCGTTCGGACAGGGTCTGGGCGAACTCCTGCTCGTCGTCCACGAGCAGAATCCTGGACGGTGCCTCGAAGTCCGCTCTGCGGTAGATGTCGTTGCGGTAGAAGTTGGGGCCGATCTTGATTTTGACCTCGTCGATGCCTGGAACGTTGGAGACGATTGATTTCAGCTCCTCCTCCAGCCTGGAGAGCATGATTACGTTTTTCTCGATGGTCAGCAGGGCGATACCGTCTTCCACGTTAACCTTGATCTCGTGCCCTTCCCGGACCAGAGCCAGCTCCACTTCCGCGGCCAGGGCGAAATCCTGCACCGCGCTTCTGGATCTGAGGGTGGGCTGAACAATGTCCTTGGTGATGTGGCTGCAGATGATCGAGGAGCACTCTTCGATGCTTTTTTTGTCCGTGGGGATGACGATGTCGTACAGGGAGGGATCCCACGGCTCCTCGTCGAACAGGGTCCTGGTCCAGCCGGCTGCTTTTTCGTCGGCTTCGGCGATTTCCCCGGCCACTTCGCTTTCGTCGCATCCGGCATTGATGGCCGTTCTGGTCCGGGCCTGCAGGTCCGCGATCAGACAGACCCTGAGCATGTGGGATACGGCCCGGGGAACCAGGTGGCCGAGAAACCCGTAACAGACCTTTTCGTCGTCCTGCAGGGCCCGGGCCATGGCCGCTTTGAGGTGCGCGATGCACCGGGCCCGTTCATGGGTGAATTTATTGAATACCGAAGGTTTGCCATATACGGCCCGGATGATTTTCTCCCGGGGGATTTTTGATTCTTCGGCGGCTTGATCAATGATTTGTTCATCGGTCAGGATTGCGTATCCGAGCGTATCGACGACCTGGTCGCAGATTTCCCGGGCATGGCTGTGGACGCCGTAAAAGATGGAAAGGGAAGACATGAATTGTTCCTCCTGAAATAAATTTCAAGGCTGAGGCGGCAGTGCCGGATTGATGGACGATCGTGTGGACAGGCCCCGGTCCGGAGCCTGTCCACACCTTTTGGGCATCAGCCCTTTTGCGTCGGTATGTAGTTGACCAGGGGACATTCAGCCTCGTCCGTGTCCGAGGGGTCGGCATGGGTTTTGTGATAAATGTCTTGAATGGCCTGGCTGCCCAGAGCATAGATGTTTTCCCGGCCGATCTTTTCCAGCAGATGGGTCCGTTCCAGAACGGCCATGACATTTTCCTTGAGCCCGGAAAAGGAGATGGACAACCCGGCACTGCGGACCCGGTCCACGAGCAGGGCCAGGGCCTCTTCTCCCGAGGCGTCCATGTCGTTGATTCCGTTGGCCACGATGTGCAGGTGTTTCAGCTTGGGGCGGGCGGTCATGACTTCTGTGACCTTGTCTTCCAGGTAACTGGCGTTGGCGAAGAACAGGGAGCCGTCAAAGCGCAGGGTGGCGATGTGGGAGCACTCCATGAGGCACTGTTCGTCCACGCACTGCAGGGACATGTCTTCGGCCATGGCCAGCCTGGCCACCTTGGGCCGCATGCTCTTGTACAGGAACACGCCCAGGGAGAGGACCACGCCGACCATGATCCCCTTGTCCAGGTGCGGGGCAAAGGCCAGGGTGCACAAAAAGGAGATGATGGAGATGGCCCCGTCATACCACTGCGCCTTCCAGGCGTGGATGAATCCGGATACGTTGATCAGCCCGATGACGGCCATCATGATTACCGAGGCCAGCACGGACTGGGGCAGGTGATACAGCAGCGGGGTGAAGAAGAGCAGGGCGATGACCACGGTCAGGCTGGTGATGACGCTGGACATGCCGGTTACGGCCCCGGCCTGAAGATTGACTGCGGAACGGGAAAAGGAACCTGAGGCCGGGTAACTCGATCCGACGGCTCCGAGCATGTTGGCCATGCCCTGGCCGATGAGTTCCTGGTTGGGATCCAACCGCTGACCGGTCTTGGCGGCCATGGCCTTGGCAATGGAGATGGCCTCCATGAATCCGAGCAGGGAGATTATGGCTGCAAAGGGGAGCAGCCTGAGCATGATGGACAGGTCGAATTCCGGGATAGTCAACTTGGGCAGGCCGCTTGGAACCACTCCGACCACGGCCCCGCCGCCCATCATGGTCAGGGAGTCGGTTTGCAGCAGGGTGTTGCCGACCTTGATTCGCCAGATTCGGCCGTCATCCTTCACCTCTTCGGGCAGGGAGTCCGGAAAATGGAAGGTCATGGAGGCTTCGTTTTCCACTCCGGCCAGGTGATAATCGCGCAGCCGGGTTCGGTAGACGTGAGCCTGCTCTTTGGCGTGGGCGATCTTTGCGGACAGCACCTCAAGGTCGTGCTTCATGTCCAGGGCGGGCAGTGACCGTTCGCCGGACTCGGCAACGGTCTTTTCCATTTTTGAGGACAGCTCGGCCCGTATTGCTCCGTATTCGCTGATGGACTGGACTGCGGCGTTGAAGTTGTCGATGTCCTCGAGCACGATTGGCGTCTGGATGGCCGATGCCGGAACAGTGGTATTGTGCTCGAAACCCGTGGACCAGGAGATAAGGGTGGTGATGACCACGGCCACAAGGACGTTGGGAATGCGCGGATTGATTTTTTTCAGCCCGAACATGGTTCCGAAGGCCAGAACAGCCATGAAGAAGGTGGGCCAGTGGGTGTAGGAAAAGGCTCCCTCCATAACCCTGTAAATGGTCTCATAATGGTGCTCGGCTTTGTCCACATATACGCCGAACAGTTTGGAGAGCTGGGAGGTGGCGATGATGATGGCCGCGGCGTTGGTGAATCCGTTGACCACCGGGTGGGACAGAAAATTAACTACCAGCCCGAGACGGAGCACGCCCAGGGAAAACTGAAATACCCCGACGAGCAGGGCGAGAACGATGGCGTAGGCGATGAACGCATCGCTGCCGGCCGTGGCCAGAGGTTCCAGGGAGGCGGCCGTCATGAGGGAGACCACGGCAACCGGACCGGTGGCCAGTTGTCGGCTGGAGCCGAACAGGGCGGCTACGATGGGGGGGAGAAAAGATGCATACAGCCCGTAATAGGCAGGCAGTCCGGCCAGCTGGGCATAGGCCATGGACTGGGGAATGAGCACCAGGGCCACGGTCAGGCCGGCGACGAAATCAAGTTTGAACTTGGCTCCGTCGTAGCCCTTGAACCAGGTCAGGAACGGGAAGATTCTGGCGAGCATACAGACCTCGAGATGACGTTTTCCTGATCCGCTGAATATGTATGGTCGACACCGTCTCGGGAATGCAATTTTCTCACTGCCGTGCATCCCGAATTCGTGTCGGACGGATCAGGTGAGCATTTTTCGGCAGTTTTTGATGACGTCGTAGTACAGGGAGTCCACGGGGAAGAGGTTGGAGTTGTCGAACCGGACCAGTCCGTTGACCATGGCGAAGATGATCATGGCTGTTTTTGTGGGGCTGATGCCGGCAGCTATCGACCCGTCCTCCTGCCCGATGACGATACCCTCGCTGAGGGCGTTCAGGAAACAGTTGTAGATCGATTCCAGGTTGTTTCTCCAGGCCTCGTGGACTTTGGCCTGTTCGTAGGAAAATCCCCTGAAGAGCAGAGAAAACTCCGAGTGCAGCTTTTCCGAAAGGTACAGGTAGGTGTTGATGACCGCTTCCACATGCTCAAGCCCGGAATGCAGAGATTCCGTGTTGATGGTTTCGTCCACCTCATTGATGATTCTGCCCCTGGCCAGTTTGAGCACCTCCAGAAAGATTTCTTCCTTGTTGCGGAAGTGATGAAACAGGGTTCCTTCGGCCGCTCCCGAGAGCTGGGAGATCGCTGCAATGGAGGTGTTCTTGAACCCCTTTTCAGCGAACAGATGGGTGGCGGCTTCCAGAATGGCCGGCTTGTAGGACATGTGGTTCCTCGATTTTTGGGGCGTTTGTAGAAAAAAGCGCACGTTATTTTAAAAACCGAGTGACTGCTCGGTCCTGGTTTGGTTATGGGAAAATTTTCTCAAGTGTCAAGAACTTTTTGGCTGTCGGGCGGTGATAGGTATGAAGATCTTCCGAATTTGTAACTGAAGGTATGCAGTCATGCTAAAGGTTTTCTTTTCTGCTTTGAGCCCTGAAGAGTTACCCGAACTTTATGCTTTCTTCGGGCCGGAAAAATTGTTAACTGAGCAGGCACCTCAGGAATCGGGCACAGTCGCCGGTCAACCCGGGGCTTTTTATGTTTCGGAAAGCAGTACGTCCACTACGCAGGAGAATGAGTATGATCGGAGAAGCGATACGAGCCAATATAGCGGAAAAATATGGCCTTGATCAGGAGGATGTTCAGGAGCTGTACGAAGCGGCCCAGGACAGCTTTACCGAGGGCATCCGAGAGCTTGAAGGGGCAGTGACTTCCTCTGATACGGGGCAGATCAAGCGCGGGGCGCATACCTTCAAGGGAACCCTGGCCAATATGGGGCTGGACGATCTGGCCGCAGTGGCTCTGACCATGGAACAGGCGGCTGCAGCCGAGGACATGGAAACGGTACGGCAGACGTTGTCCAGATTGCGTAACGAACTGCGTCCGCTGCTCTTGAACTGAGCATTCGGTCCCTGCCTTGAGGGCGCTCCGCAATTTCTAAAAAAGAGCATTGCAGGCCGGAACAGCACCTCGACACCCTCTTGCAGGGCAGAGGAAGACCCGCACGGTCCCGTGCGTTTTCAAGCCCATTTGGCCTTATCCCATGCCTACGTTGGAGTCGCCGGACTGCTGGTCCGGCGATTTTTTTGCGTATGCAGAGAGCTGACCGTTTCAAGGAGAACAGAGTGGATATCGCGTTGACATGGCTGGATTTTCTGCTTTCGTTTGGTGTTGTCACCTTGGGTTCCCTGGTGCAGGGGACGGCCGGATTCGGCCTGGCCCTGCTGGTCGGCCCCCTGCTGGTTATGATCGACCCGGTGTTTCTGCCCGGTCCGGTGGTGCTCATCGTGGGGCTGCTCACGGTGCTCATGGCTTTTAGAGATTCGAAATCAGTGAACCGTCAAAATGTGCAGAAGACGGTGTTCGGGTATGTCCTCGGCACTGCCGGAGCCCTGGCCCTGCTGTCCTCCCTGCCCCCTCGGGAAACGGCCCTGCTTCTGGGCGGCCTGATTCTGGCGGCCGTGGGAAGCAGTGCGGCCGGAATTCGGGTGGAGCCGACCCGCGGCGTGCTTTTTTCCGCCGGGATCATGGGGGGATTTATGGGCACCATCAGCGGGGTGGGACTGCCGCCGGTGGCCATCGCCCTGCAGAATGAATCCGGCCCAGGGCTGCGCGGCACCCTGGCCTGGATCGGCATCCTGTACATCTCCATGGCCGCCCTGGGGCTGGCTGTCGTGGGACAGCTCGGGGTTCGTGAACTCTTTCTGGGGCTCTGCCTCTCGCCCGGGGTGATTGCAGGCTACCTCCTGGCGGGCAGGGCGACCCGGTTCATTGACCGTGGGATGCTGCGTCCGGCTGTGTTTCTGATTTCCGGCATCAGCGCCGTAGCTTTGATTGTCAGGAATGTATGATTGCCCGATGAGCACTCTTGACGTTGTATTGAAGCTCTCTCAATTAAAAAACTGAAGGTACGCACTTCAGTCAAATAAATCAGGAACTCGGTGTATAAAATGAATATGGTGCTTGCGTCCATTCCCTTCCTCAAGGTCCTGACGGCCTTTGGCCTCATGCTTGCGGGCATGCGCCTTAAATTTTCCCTGGGGCTGTCCATCCTGGGCGGAGCGGTTCTGCTCGGATTCCTGTTCGGCGTGGGCCCGGTAGCCCTGGTTACGGTCGGAGCCGGGGCCCTGGTCGGGGAGAAGTTTCTGTTTCTGGTGGCCATTGTCGGGCTGATTCTTTCCCTCTCCGATGCCCTGGACCGGTCCGGGCAGTCCCGCAGGCTTATGGGCGCGTTGTCCGGATACCTGACCCATCCCCGGTTTCGGCTGCTTTTCTTTCCGGCCCTGATCGGGCTGCTGCCCATGCCGGGCGGGGCCGTGTTCTCCGCGCCTATGGTCGGGACCGTGTCGGAGAAGATGCCTGTGACCGATACCCAGCGGGCCCTGATCAACTACTGGTTCCGTCATGTCTGGGAACTGGCCTGGCCTCTGTATCCGGGCATCATTCTGACCGTGGCCCTGGCCGACATTCCCATCGCGGCCCTGATTTCCAGGACCTGGCCCACGGTTTTGTTTATGCTCGGGACGGGGTGGTTCTTTTTTCTTCGTCCCGGAGTGCTCAACCTGGAAGGGGTTGATCTGAGGGAGAAGGGGGAGCGGAGTTCGGTCGGTGAGGTGTTTCGGGAGGGTATTCCTCTTCTGGTGGCCATTGTGGGTGCTGTTGGGCTGGAGAGCCTTATTCCGGTACTGGCTCCGGGATTGCCCTTCGAGCTGGGGGTCGTCATGGCCCTGATTGCGGCCGTCGGGTGTGTCATGGCCCAGAACCGGCTCGGGGGAGAATTTCTCAGGCAGGTTCTGGCCAAGAAGAGCCTGCACGCCATGCTTTTCGTGGTGGCTTCCATCTTTATTTTCAAGGATATCATGCAGGCCGCCGACGTGGTCACGGCCATGGCATCGGCTGCCGGAGGCGGGGCGGCCCTGTTCGCCGCGGCCGTGTTTCTCCCCTTTCTGGTGGGCGCTGTGGCCGGGATCAACGTGGCCTTTGTGGGCTCCACCTTCCCCCTGCTGCTGGGCGTGCTGCATACTCTGGGCCTCGAGGGTCAGACCGTACAGTACATTATTCTGGCATCCGTGGCCGGATTCACCGGGGTGATGATCTCCCCCATCCACATCTGTTTCATTTTGACCTGCCAGTTTTTCAAGGTCGAGATCGGGGCCACCTGGCGGCGACTGGTACTGCCGTGTCTGTGTTTTGCGGCGTTGGGGGCAGGGTTGTTTTTTGTGCTGTAAGGGTATGCAATATCGGTAACGAAATGAAATTAATGCCTTTGCCTGACAGGCTTCCCCCTCTTCAGCTCTGAAAGGGCGATACCTGTTGATTTTAGTCGCCAAAGGCGTGTGGACGGTACTGCCGCAGCATATTCAAAGCCCGGGAGAAGTTTTCTTTCGTACAGGTCAAACGAATATCCCAGGGACCGCCGCAAATCAGGATTTCCCTTGTTTCCCGGTTGACATCTACCCGCTTCACCTCTTTCCAGGGAGTAAACGGCTGCCAGGCCGACCATTGTCCTCCTTTGAGAGTGCTCAGAAAAACAAGTCGGGTCAGAACCCCGATCCTGCGGTCAAGCTGTTTTTGGGCTTTCGAGGTCTGGATACCAGTCCCTTGTCCGGACATATAAAAGGTTACCTGCGTATCCCGTAGACCGGCCTTGATCAGCAACCAGACAAGGAGAAACCCAAGCCATAGAAAACTGAGCAGGATCATGGCCGGGCCGGGGCTGTTCATGCCATGTCCATCCATTATGATCCGGCCCCAGAGACCCAGACATGCGGCCACCGCAGCCATGCCCAGCAGCCGGACCGGGCGACCCGGTCCGCCCTCCCGCAGACGAGCGAACCGGGAAACTCTCCCGGGCCATGACATTCGTGGCAGATCCGAGGCGGTTGCCGACTTTTTCATATCAATCCTCTCACGTTTCAATAGTCATCAGGGGCAGCTCTGTTTTGGCCGGGAGACTGCAATGGGATTTTCGTTCCTGACAACACGGCGGACGTTCTGACCCGGGTGGGATTTTCGGGGTTGAGGACGTTTCCAGGTCCAGAAGCGCCTTCTTGGCATTAAGGCCGTGGGCAAATCCGGTCAGCCTGCCGGAGCTGCCGATGACCCGGTGGCAGGGGATAATGATGGGGATGGGGTTTTTTGAATTGGCCATGCCCACAGCCCGGGCTGCCCCGGGATTGCCCATGGACCGGGCAACATCTCCGTAGGTCCGGGTTTCACCGTACGGAATAGACCGAAGGGCTTCCCAGACCTTTTTCTGGAAATCGGTCCCCCTGGGAAGCAGAGGGATGTCGAAGGTTCTGCAGATGCCGTCGAAGTATTCCCGGAGCTGTTTTTTAGTTTCCGCAAAAAATGCGTCATTGCGAGACCAGGCAGTACCCACGGCAAAGGCCCTGCCTTTTCCGGTAAGCATATGCAGGTTCGTGATTCCGGCCTCGTCGCCGACCAGGATGATTTCCCAGAGCCGGGTTTTGAACGATGTAAAGTATGGCGTGTTTATCATTCTCTGTGTTCCTTGTACCGCATCGAGGGAACAGGCCTTTTGAAGTCTGTTCCCCGGGTCGCTTGCCGCCCCCTCACATGTCAGCCGCCATCTGGGTCAGCCTGGCCAGCCGCCGGGAGACTGCGATGGGATCTTCTCCCCCGGTGACGCGGCGAAAATCCTGGACCCAGCGGGCGGGGTGGGTGCGTCCCTGCCCGATGTCCTGCATCACCCGGTGGCAGTCTTTGAGCTGCCGGCTGGTGTTCTGCAGTTCGCGCAGATTCTGCTCCATGTCCGGGGTCCGTTTTACTGCCGGAACGGTCTGAATCTGACGGATCTTGGATTCCACCAGGGGGATGAATTTGGTCTCCAGATCCTTGGCCGTGCCCCTCGACGTTTCCATCAGGCTTCCCAGGGGGCGTAGTTCACGGTGCTCGCGGAACATGACCTCAGCCTTGGTCGGGGTGATATTCAGGTCTCGGGTAATGTCTTTGGGATCCAGTCCTCCGAATATGCGGTCCTGAATACGGTGGATCCGGCTGATATCAGCATGGGGTCCTGCCTTGGGCAGCTTAAGAAACTCCAGATTCTGGTAGGCCTCCGGATGGACCGAAGTGGTTATCTCCACAAAGGAGGACCGGGCATCGTAGCCGGAAACGTGTTTGTAATTATTGGACATAACCCGGCTGGCCACTCGCTGATACTCTTCAATGGATACCGGTTGTCCATTGCGGGTGATTTGTATGCCGAACTGTTCACGCAGAGCTATATCCGTGTCCATGCCCGTGTCCAGGCTGGAGGCGTTGCGGATCTGCTGCAGGCTGTGCTCACTGTAGCCGCGTTGGCGCATTTCCAAATGAAAGGAGGAGATGGCGTCGTCGACAATATTCTGATGAATTTCAGCATGAGCGGCCCCCATTCTGCGCGGAGCCCGGTATTTGAGAAAACTCTTGGCCGGCATGCTGTGGGAAACGGCAGAGGCTTTTTGGCGAACCTGCATCTCCAGATGACGAAGCTGGTCCGCGGGTATGTCTCCCTTGATTCGGGCAGTGCGCAGCCGACTGTAGTCGTGGAAGTAGTCCCGGGCCAGACGTTCTCCCCACTCCATTTCCTGCTTGAACTGATCGCCCCGGATCATGTCCCGGACCTGATCGGATCGTTGCCGGGGCGTGGCCAGGTTGCCGTCCGCTCCCACCGGTCGATACCCGCCATCGAATCCGCGACCGAACTGCAGGCGTTTCATGGCTGCCTGGGGACCAAGGTTGAGCAGGGTGGACCAGGAGGCTTCCTCTACGGCTCCCCACACACCGCCGGTCTGCCATCCGTCGTAGCCGCTGATCAGGATATCCGCGGCATCGGAGTAGATCTTGACCCCCCGTTTGGCCCCTTCCCAGATATCCTTTTCAATGGTTCCACTCGCGGTGTGGTAGGCCACATTGACCAGGGCCGGGCCTCCGAAAAGAGACGTCAGCGTCAGGCCGATATCCGCACCGGTCTTCACGTATTCAGCACCTTCGACAAAGGCGTTTTCCCAAGCCACCTCCTCTTCAATCCGGGCCTGCTCAAGCTCCTGCCCGCCCTGAAATATGTTTTGCATCGCCTGGTTCAGGTCAGCGTAATCCTCTGCATAGAGCCCTTTGCCTTTGGCCTGCATTGTCTCCAGGATGTTAAGGGCCTTATTTCGCTGCCCCGGAGAGAGCTTGTCCATCAGGTATGTGCTCAGGTTCCGGGCCCGGATTCCCGCGCTGAGCGTACGGGCCGATTCTTCGCATTTCTGGATCATCCGGGTCCGGGCCATCCGGTCAAAGGGCGTCCGGGTGTGGACCGCAACCCCTGTCTCCAGTTC
Organism: Desulfomicrobiaceae bacterium; assembly: GCA_041685265.1. Taxonomy (GTDB): domain Bacteria; phylum Desulfobacterota; class Desulfovibrionia; order Desulfovibrionales; family Desulfomicrobiaceae; genus JAWLGC01. The sequence continues at coordinate 28,614 of JAWLGC010000020.1, forward strand.
CTGGAGACGGTCCTGCTCGCTGATCACATTGCTCTGTTCAGTAATCAGTTGAAACTGCAGCTGGTTATAGCGCTCGACAGTCTCCTGGTCACCGGGGTCCGCCTTCACCTTCCTGCGCAGCTTGTCGAGCTCGCCTTCAAGCCGCTTTGCATTGCGTCGGGCATAGGCCATATTAGCCTGGTGAAAGGCCCTGCGTTCGCGCTCAAGCTCCTGCATCTCGGCCAGCATATCCGCCTGCCGGACAGCCTGGGCGGTTTTTTCCCGGGTCTTTTCCTCGACATCCGAGAGGGAGGCTGAAACCATCCTTCCTTCCAGAGATCGGGACAGGTCCGCGGCTTCCCGGACATCCATGATGCGCTGTCCGTATGTGTACGTGGTTTGCACATAGCCCACAGGAGATGTTCCGTGCACCGAAAATTGGAATTCCGGTTTTTGGATTCGCTGCGAGCGCAGGGACACGGCCAGTGGATAGGTCGTTCCTTCTGCCTCGTCTTGGGAGGTGAAAACTTTCTCTTTCCATTTTTCTTCTTCCGGGTCAGGGAGGGCATCCGCATAAATGGGATGTTCCAGGACCAGTATGCCCGGAGGAGGAGCAAGTATCGAGTTTTTGGGGAACAGGGAGATGTGGAGATGCTGGTAGTCGTCCTTTGCACCGCTGAACATGGATTGAGTACGGCTGACCATGGCTTGAACTGAGAATCGGGTCCTTGTGCCTTCCAGAGTGGGGTTCACTTCCCAGAACGCGCCATCTGCAAGCACCGCTGGAGGGGGCTCCCAGTGCACGGACCCGGATCGGACAATGCGCTCTTCCTTTGACTTTCGGCTTACCCCTGCTTCTTCTTCAGCAAAAGGATTTGGAACGTATTCGCCCTTCGAAGATGACGCCGGGGCCTGGGGTGAATATTGGGTCTGCCAGGTAACGGATACGTCGGCCCAGGTGCTGACCAGTGAATTGGAACCGGCTGCAAAGGACTGCAGATCTTGATAGGAGAATTCACTGGCTGTGTGTTCCCGTTGCTCGCGGGTTGAAGGCTCCGGTAGGCTTTCTGTGGACGCATCAAGGAGTACCCAGTAGAGTTCGTCCGGATTTCCCAGGGTGGGCAGCTTCTGGCCGGACTTGAGCTGCTTGAAAAACGCAGCCTTGGCTTGGTGAAACTCCTCTTCCATGGTTTTGATGTCGTCGCGGTGTTCCTGCAGCTTGGCTTGAGTGGACTTCTCCGTTTCTCCCTGCTCATAGAGCTGTACAGCCGGGTCCAAAGGGGCGCGGTGAAAGATCTTCCGCTCAGCCTCGATTTCTCCTCGGTAAGTAAAATAATGATCAACTATCAGCCGGTCATGAGACGGGGTATAGAAAAAGGCATCGGTCCACTGGTCCGGTTCTTCGGGATCATATTCATAGCGGGCCCATCCATCATCCGTCGGTTCGGCAAACCAGACCCTCCAGTTGCCCCCCGGATCCATATCCTCGACCAGTTCGCCGAGAACATCGTCTTTACGGCGCTCCTGATAGACGTACTCGGAGAACAGGACCAGATTGCTCCGGCTGCCCTGCAGAGGCTTGATGGCCCGGGTGTGGAGAAGTGGCGTGCGGTGTTCGGCCAGGTAGTAAGGCTCCCCCCCGGATCCCTGCAGATACTCCAGCCCGGATAGCTGTTCATAGTACCCTTCCAGAGGCGTGGTGCCCTGAACCAGGCTTTCCAGGGTTCGCATGGCCCGTTGATGCCGGTCTCTGGCGGTCTCCTGCAGGGCGTTGGGGTCGGGAGGCTGCCCCAGACCCTGGAGCGTATCAAGAAGCGCATTCAGTGTTTCTTTGTATCCCTGCAGGGCCGCTGTCTGCAGATGAATGCGTTGGAAAACAGACGAAGCTCCCTGTTCGTCGTACTGGGCGGTAATGGCCGCCGCATGCCAGAGCTCGCTGGTCTGCTTGGTCCCTTCGATCACTGCTGTGCGCAGGCTGAGGGCCTGTTCGACCAAGGGAATGACCTTTTCCAGATAGGCAATGCATTCCGGGGCCGGAAAGGCATACATGGGCTGCCAGAGCTCATCAAAGGCCTGCTGTTGGGATGCATCCATGACCCCGAGCAGTTCTGCCACCGCCTCTTTGGCCAGACTGACCATCCCGGCATAGCGCTCCGCCCCAAGGGAGCGCAGGTCGGTGTCCGGAGCCAGGCGCATGGGCCTCGGCTCAGGCAGCGGGGGGAGTTCGCCGACCCACTCAGCAGGCCCGCCCTTTACCAGCCCGGAATCCTGCTCAGACAAGCCATCCGTTTCATCCAGGGTCATGGCCGTCAGCAGTGTCTTCAGGGTTTGACCCTGATCCGGCGTCAGGCTCAGCTCCCCTTTCTCAAATCGCTCCAGCCACTGTACAATGGTTGCCCGGTCTGCAGCCAGGAGGTCCAGGTCGTGCGTTCTCAGTTCCCTGGCCGCGGGCATGAATCCCTCAGGAAGCAGGCCGAAAGCACCCAGGGCCCGGACCGTCAGTCTGCCCTGCCTGTGTAGCGAAAGAAGCTCCGGCTGGACAGCGCTCGAGCCCTTTACTGACTCGAAAGACGTCTGTCCGGCTCTGTCCCGGGCTGTCTCAGGTGTTCCGGAGCTGTGTTCTGATATGGATTTCATCGATTCTGTTTGCGCAAAACCCTGTCCAGGTCCGGGGCACAGAATCAGGGAAAGCAAAAGGAGCATAATTCCTGCTCCCCTTTTCCTCAGCGTTGACAGCAACTGCTCATAGTATTTCATCTCAAGCCCTCAGTGGATGAAAGAGGTGAATCAATCCTGCAAGAGAACCTTGAACCGCCTGCTTCACGTGAAACGTCAAGCTCGCTAAGCAGGAAATATGAAAGTCATATTTCCCGATACTTCGCTTGGTTGGCAGCCTGGCGGTTCAGAATTTTCTGTTTTTGCTAACAGATACTCAAGGATAAGTCACTCAATCCATACCAGGGAGGGAATCGGGAATACATGAAATGTGGCTGGTCCC
>JAWLGC010000021.1:0-31588 GCA_041685265.1 Desulfomicrobiaceae bacterium
GGACCCGGACAAGGATCCGGTTCTGCGACGACTCATCTCCGATCGGGAGATCGCAGAACAGGCCTGCCGCAGCTGTACGGAACGATATGAGCTTGCCCTGCGCGGCACCAATGACGGGATCTGGGACTGGGATCGAAACACGGATCAGGTCTATTATTCTCCCAGGTGGAAGGCGATCATCGGCTACCAGGACCATGAAATTCCCAACACCATCGCAGAATGGAAATCGCGGATCCACCCGGAAGACTACCAGCGGGTCATGAAGGCCAATGACTCCTTTTTCTCCTCGGATGATGCTGACAGTTTTTCCGTGGAATACCGCTTACGGCACAAGGACGGGGTATACCGGTGGATTCTGGGAAGAGGGGCCTGCCTGCGGGACGACCAGGGAACGCCGTACCGAATCGCCGGAGCACATACCGATATCACCGAGTTTCGAAGGGCCCAGGAGCAGGCTGATACGGCCAACCGGGCAAAGTCCGAATTTCTGGCCAACATGAGCCACGAAATCCGCACCCCGTTGAACGCTATCCTGGGCATGGCCGAACTGCTTCACGAGAGCGCTCTTTTAGAACAGCAGGCCCGGTACGTCTCGGTCCTGCTTTCGTCGGGCCGACACCTGCTGCACCTGTTAAACGGAGTGCTGGACCTGTCCAAGGCCGAAGCCGGTAAAACAGAGCTGGTCAGCCGACCATTTGAACTCTCCCGGCTGTTGGGGGATGTTTGCGACCTTTCCCGCGTGGCTGCGCAGGAGAAAGGTTTGCAGCTCATATGTATGCCGATCCCCGACGACATACCTTCCCGTCTGGTGGGTGATTCTTCCCGTCTTCGCCAGATCCTGCTCAACCTCCTGTCCAACGCCATCAAGTTCACTCCCAGCGGCAGGGTCACGGTTTCCTGCCATATGGACATCAGGACCCCGCAGGCCGTCAAGCTGGTGTTTACGGTTGCCGACACGGGCATCGGTATTGCCCGGGACGCACAGGAAAAAATATTTGCCCGTTTCACCCAGTCCGATGCCTCCCTGACCCGTCCTTTCGAGGGGTCCGGTCTCGGCCTGGCCATCTGCCGCCATTCCGTGGCTCTCATGGGGGGGACCATCCGGGTACAGAGCACCGAGGGGCAGGGGAGCTCGTTCTCGTTTTCAGCCTTTTTGCAGCTCCCCTCCCGGGACTCCGCCCCTCCTCCCCGGGTCTCGCCCGAACTTTCAAATCGAATCAAAGCCCACAAGGGGAGCTACCGGGTCCTTATTGCCGAAGATTCGGAAAACAACAGAATGCTTCTGGAACTTTTCCTGCAGGGCACTCCTTTCATCCCGTCCTTTGCACTGGATGGAAATGATGCGCTCCGATTGTACCACCTCAGCAGGTTTGATTTGGTAATCATGGACATTCACATGCCGAATATGGACGGCTATGCGGCCACTGCCGCCATACGCAAGGCCGACAAACAGGCCGGAAAACGTCCCATACCCGTCATCGCCCTGACCGCCAATGTCATGCATACCGATGATGCCCGGAACAACGATTCTGAATTCAACGATTTTCTGACCAAACCCATCCAGAAAAACAGGCTGCTGAATCTCATGTTCTCTCATGTTCAGCAGCAGGATTCTTCAGCTTCACCGGGCTGAAAAAAGGGACCGAAGTCCCTTGCTTTCACCTCACATTATGCCCCGAGTTGCTGCCACTGCTCCCGGGCCTCGGCCCTGGCCGCCCGGATGCGTTCCTCGGCCCATGGCTCGATAACCAGGGCCTCGGCCACCACTTCCCAGATATACTTTACCTCAAATGAGCAGTCCGGATAATATTTAGGAATCCGTTTCATAATCTGATCCCGACAATTGGAGCATCCGACAACCACGACGTCAGCCTCGGTCCGCCTGATCTGCTCCCGTTTGTACCTGGCGTGCCAGGCGGACTGCTCCTCATAGGGCATGGGCCACATGCCCCCGCCTGCACCGCAGCAGTAGTTGCGCTCCCTGTTGGGGACCATGTCCGTAAAGTCGTCCACGCACTGCCTGAGAATCCAGCGCGGCTCCTCAAAGTACCCCTTACCGAAGTTGCGGGCCAGCTCCCGTCCGTGCTTGCAGGAATCGTGGAAAGTGAACCGCCTGCCCGCATGAACCGACTTATCCAGAGTGATCCGCCCGGACTCGATGAGTTCCTTGAGATAGTCGTAGAGGTACAGATACCCGATGCGATTGTCCGGATTTTCCTGAACCAGTGACTCCATGCCCTTGCGAAAACCATAGGAGCCGCCCCCGCAGTCCGGCATGATCAGCCGTTTGATGCCGAACTTCTTCACATAGTCGATCTTGCGCCTGGCCAGTTCCCTGTTCCCTTCGGTATTGCCGGTAAACAGCGCCCAGTCCACAGCCTCCCAGCCGGTCAGGGGCACGGTCCAGTTCTCCTTTGCAGCGTAAAAGATCTTCCACCACCAGAACTGATCTTCGAAGTCGCCGTACACTTCCTTGGAGTTGGGAAAAAAGAGGATGTCGGCGCCCTTTTTATCAATGGGAACGTAGAACCCGGGGCAGCACTCCTCGTCCAGGTCCCGGCCCAGATCAAGCATGCCGTCGACGTACTCTTCCCGGGAGATGGCCAGGTTATTTCCGGTCTCCAGATTGTTGACCATGCCCTTGTGCAGGGACCCCGGAACCTTGTCCCGATCCCGAAGGGATTTGAGGTGCATCATGATGGCCGGAATATCGATGCCCGAAGGACAGTTGGACGCACACCTGCCACACCCGGTACACAGCCAGGGATAATTGGATTCAACCACCTCGTCGATCATGTTGTTGGCCAGAAGACGCATAACCTTGCGCACATCCCAGCCGTCCATGCCGGGGGTGCCGGTCACGGGACAACCGTTGGCGCACATGCCGCAGACCATGCACTGATTGAAATCATACCCCTCAAGACACTGACGAACCTCATGGTTCACCGCACGAATTTCCGCAGCTCCATTCATGAAAACGGCCCCTCTTTGAACCGGTTGAAACGAGAAAAGGGCCTGGAGGACACTCCCTCAGGCCGAAAAAGATTTGTACGTCGCGGGACGAGAATGTCAAGGCCAGGGTTTGCAGTGTCCTTTACTCCGCCTTCCCTTTCAGAACACCTCCTGCTATCCACCGTGCTCGCGTCTGCGGCGTACCCTAACAGCCAACACAAGGAGTGCTCAATGCTCATCATCGGTGTGGACACAGGCGGCACCTTCACCGACTTCATCTACAAGGACGGCGACACCTGGGGAGTGCACAAACGGCTCTCCACCCCCCGAGATCCTTCCGAGGCGGTCATCGCCGGAATCGAGCACATTGCCGGAAACCGGCCCGTGCAGGTGGTGCACGGCTCCACCGTGGCCACCAACGCCATTCTGGAGCGCAAAGGTGTCAAAACCGCCCTGGTCACCAATGCCGGGTTTACCGATGTCATCGAGATCGGTCGGCAGAACCGGCACGAGCTCTACAACCTGGCCTACCGCAAACGGCCGCACATCATTCCGGAAGAACTCCGGTTCGGTCTGCCCGGGCGCGTTGACCATACCGGCGCCGAAACCGCCCCTTTCGATACCGGGGCCGCCGCCGACCTCGTTGCCGGGCTCAAGGACCTGGGCGTGGAATCCGTGGCCGTGTGTCTGCTTTTTTCCTATCTTAATCCGGAGCACGAGAACCGGTTCCGGGATCTTGCCCGGGAACTCGGCGTTCCGGTCTCTCTGTCCCATGAAATCCTGGCCGAATTCCGGGAATTCGAACGGACTTCAACCACGGCCGTGAACGCCTATGTCTCTCCCAGGATGACCCGGTATCTGACCCGGTTACAGGACAGAGTCGGTGCCGGATCCCTGCGCATCATGCAGTCCAACGGCGGGTCCATCTCCGCGGGTACGGCCATGAACGAGTCCGTACGCACCATCCTTTCCGGTCCGGCCGGGGGCGCCGTGGGTGCCCGCACCATCGGCACCGCATCAGGACATGAGCGGCTGATCACCTTTGACATGGGCGGCACCTCTTCGGACGTGGCCCTTATCAACGGCGGGCTGCCCATGACTCTGGAGTCCTCCATAGAAGGATACCCGGTCAAGGTGCCCATGATCGGCATCCATACCGTGGGCGCCGGCGGGGGCTCCATCGCCCGCATCGATGCGGGAGGATCCCTGACCGTGGGGCCCGAGTCCGCCGGGGCCGATCCCGGTCCCATCTGCTACGGACATGGAACCGAAATCACGGTCACCGACGCCAATCTCTACCTGGGACGCCTCATTCCGGAACGGTTTCTGGGCGGAGAGATGGGATTGCATACGGAAAAGCTGAACCGGACCATGGAGGAAACGGCAGGCAGAATCGGACTCTCTCCCACGGAACTGGCCGAAGGCATCCTGGCCGTGGCCAACACCAATATGGAGCGGGCCATCCGGGTCATTTCCGTGGAACGCGGTTTTGATCCCCGGGAGTTCACCCTGCTCTCCTTTGGCGGAGCAGGCGGCATGCACTGCGCCTTCCTGGCCCGGCTGCTGTCCATGTCCACGGTGTTCATTCCCAAAAATCCAGGCATCCTCTCGGCCGTGGGCATGGTCATGGCCGACGTGATCAAGGACTACTCCCTGACCGTGATGCGCACCGGCCAGGTGGACAGCGAAGAACTGTCGGCCCTGTTTGCCCCCCTTGAACAGCAGGGACAAAGGGAGCTGGGCGCGGAAGGGTTTGCCGAAAAAGACATCCTTCTGGAGCGGTACCTGGACATGCGGTACAAGGGGCAGTCCTTTGAGATCATCGTGCCCTTTGACGGTCCGGACTCCTTCATCCACAGGTTTGCAGAACTGCACGAACGGAAATACGGCTATGCCGATCCGGAAAAGCCCGTGGAGCTCGTCAATATCCGGGTCCGAGCCAGAGGGATTCCGGTCAAACCGGCCATGCCCGAGGCAGCAGCACTGGACCCGGAACTGCCTGGCGAAGCAGTCCTTGAGACCAGGGAAGCGGTCTTCGATGGCCGCAGCCGCCCCACCCGGGTCATTGACCGGGAGCGCCTCCTGCCCGGAAACCGGTTCGATGGTCCGGCCATTGTCACGGAATACAGCTCCACCATCTCCGTTCCCCCCTTTGCAACAGCCGGGATCGACGGGTTCGGCAATCTCATCCTGACCATCCGTGAAACCGGGGAGGCCGCAATATGAACGTGAATCCCATTCTGCTCGAAGTGTTCAAAAACCGGTTCGCGGCCATCTCCGAGGAGATGGGAGTGACCCTGACCCGAACCGGATTCTCGCCCAACATCAAGGAGCGGCGCGACCTGTCCTGTGCCGTATTCGATGCAGACGGGGAGATGATCGCCCAGGCCGCCCACATCCCGGTCCACCTCGGGTCCATGCCGTTGTCTGTGCAGGCCGCCATCCAGGCCGTGGACTTCGGTGACAGGGACATGGTCATGCTCAACGATCCGTTCAAGGGCGGCACCCACCTTCCGGACATCACTCTGGTGGCCCCGATCTTTGCAGGAGGAGACAAACCCTCCTTTTACGTGGCCAACCGGGCCCATCACGCCGATGTGGGCGGCATGGCGGCCGGGTCCATGCCGTTGTCCACCTCCCTGTACCAGGAAGGGGTGATCATTCCGCCCCTGAAGATCGTGCGCAACGGACTGGTGGATGACGGGATCATGAATCTGATTTTGAACAACGTCCGTACGCCGGTGGAACGCGAGGGTGATTTTGCGGCCCAGATCATGGCCAACCGCACCGGCGTACGACGCCTCGAGGAACTTCTGGCCAAATACGGTCCGAAAACGGTCGCCTTCTACGCCGAGGCCCTCATGGACTATGCCGAACGGATCACGCGAAACACCATTGCCGATATTCCCGACGGCACCTACCGATTCACGGACCATATGGACGGGGACGGACTCGGTTCAGGGCCCATCCGCATCGAAACGGTTCTGACCGTCTCCGGAGAGACCGCGCACCTCGACTTCACCGGATCCGGCGACCAGGTCCGTGGCAGCGTCAATGCGGTCCGCTCCATCACCCTGTCCGCGGTGCTGTACGTGTTCCGCTCTCTTATCGGACGGGACATTCCCACCAACGGCGGCATCCTGCGTCCCATCGAGGTCAGAACCCGCAGGGGGTCCGTTCTGGATGCCCGCTTCCCGGCCGCCGTGGCCGGGGGCAATGTGGAGACCTCCCAGCGGGTGGTGGACACGGTTCTGGGCGCCCTGGCCCGGGCCCTGCCCGAGCGCATCCCCGCAGCCGGCCAGGGAACCATGAACAACGTGACCATCGGCGGCACGGACGAGCGTACCGGCCTGCCCTTTGCCTATTACGAGACTCTGGCCGGAGGCATGGGCGCGGGAAGCTTCGGCCCCGGCGAGAGCGGCGTGCACAGCCACATGACCAACACGTTGAACACGCCCGTGGAGGCCCTGGAATACAGCTACCCCTTTCAGGTCACGGAATACTCCATCCGCAAAGGCTCGGGAGGCGAAGGAAAACATCGCGGCGGCAACGGCATGGTCCGGGAGATCACCCTGCTCTCGGACTGCGAAATCACGGTGCTTTCAGAGCGCAGGGAAACCGCACCCTGGGGACTGGCCGGCGGGAAGCCCGGCCGCCAGGGACGCAATGTGGTGGTCTCAGGACAAAAGAAACAGGAGATGCCCGGGAAATTCAACAGGTCGCTCAACAAGGGGGATACGGTGCGGATCGAAACCCCGGGAGGCGGGGGGTGGGGGAAAATGAGCTGAAGCCCGCCCCTCCGGACCGCAAGGCACGCACGTAAAGCAGCGCACCGTTGCACACATACTCTCCTTTTCGTGCATACAAAGAAGCCCGCGAATATGGTATTCGCAGGCTTCTTTTCATTGCCTCCATCATCTTCTGCGGCATCCTGCCGGAGGTATCCGAATGAGTGCCCCCGGTGCCGTCGGGATCAGTGATCCAGGTCGCACCTCCGTCTAAGGAACGTCGAATCAGGAAGTCGTACTCGTCGTGGGCGTTGCGGGCTGCGGCCCAATTTCGTCATTTACCGCTGCGCTGGTAAAACACCCCCCGGTCCTGCCAGACCCGTTCGATGGTCTTCTCTCCTTCCAGCACATCAAGATACTTGTTGATTTCGCTGACGTGCATGCCCAGGATTTCGGACAGATCCGTAACCGTGCACGGTCGACGAGTCACGGTTTCCACAATCGCGGACTCGGTATCAGTACGATAGGATTTGACTGATTTTCGTCGGGCCGAGGCCGCGATGATTTCGGTCTGCCCAAAGCCCCAGAAATCCCGAATTCGTTCCAGTTCTTCCCTTGTTGCCGGTTTGATTCCAGCCACGGTCCCGGGCCTGTCCAGAGTGTTGACCTGGATGGAATCGGGCCGGATATCCCGGATAACATTCCTGAATGCGGCAAGTTCCGTTTCAGAATCATTATATCCGGGCAGAATGAACACCTCGAGCCAGATCCTCCCCTGAAATTCCTTACAAAAGGCCTGTAAGCCCTCAATGCACCTTGTCACGGAAAGACGGGAGTCGGGCCGGTTGATCTTTTGAAAGACCTCTTCGCTGACCGCATCCAGGGACGGAAGAACCACGTCGGCACAAAGCAGATCTCTGCGGACTTCGGGATCGTGCAGGAGGGTTCCGTTTGTGAGTACGGCCACCGGCACGTCCGGACGACGTTTTTTAATGAACGCGATCACATCTCCGATACGGGAATTAAGGGTCGGTTCACCGGAACCGGAAAAGGTGAAAAAATCCGGGTCAGGATTTTCCGCCAGATACTGTTCAATTTCAGCCGTAACCCTCTCATAGGGGACGTATTCGTTTCGCTCCACCGTCAGCTTCGTGGTTTTGCCCACTTCGCAGTACACGCAGTCCAGGGAGCACACTTTTTTGGGAACCAGATCCACCCCGAGTGACATCCCCAACCGCCGGGAAGGCACCGGGCCGAACAGAAATTGATACATGACCACTCCTTGATCTTCATAATAAAGACAAAAAAAATCGGTATCCAAATCAGAATAACCGATGAGTTTACTCGCTATGCCTTATCTGCGTGACCGCAATCAGGCAAGGAGGAATCCCCGGACATTCCCTTCCCGGACCCGGTGCCCCCACCCGGTGAAGAACAGGACAGACGTCCACGCTGATGAAGACCGGAAAATCTCAGGGACCCCGCTCACTGGTTGCGAAAATTCAAGCCCGCCATGCGAACGCAGGGATCCAGGGGAGGGAGAAGCGTTCAAGGAGGCGAAAGGTATGGAGGCCAAAACAAAGTGGGAATGGTATTACTTAATGCCATTGGGGCTACGGAAGAAAGAGAGAAAACATCGTAACAGCAGTGGGGGATGGCGACGGCATGGGGGCCCGAGCCTCTGCTCGACAGGGGATAAAGAGGTTAAAAAGAGGCAGACAGAGGCAGCGTTCCCCTCCTTTTCATCCACTTTCCCAACTTCCCCTTCCTCCCCGGCCGAGCAGACGCTCGGCGGTCCCGGCGGGGGGAAAGTTGGAGAACCAGTGGTCAACTTGCTGTTTCTGGTCAAGATGTGAAGACAAAAGCGAGATTGGGAGATGGTGCGTTCCACTCCTTGTCTCGACAAAAGAATCTGTGCCGCCGGGTCCTTATGCGACGTTCTCCTTTGCAGGGCTCAACGGTTCAAAATATACTCGCCGAGCAGTTGGTAGATGTCATTGACATGATCATCCTTGCCGAACTCCTTGCAGATGGGGTCATGTAGCCCTGAAAGCCAGATTTTAAGCTCCGCATCGAGATCCATTATCCCCGCGCTTTCCTTGGAAAAACGGACGATACTCCGATAGGGGATGGACTGAAAGTCGATCTTCCGGCCCGTCATCCCCTGCTTGTCCACGATAATCAGACGCTTGTCCGTGAAGACAAACAGGTCCCGGATGACCTTGTAGGCCCTTTCAACCCTTTCTCCCGAAACAAGAACCGGAGCAAACTCCTCGGCCACTTTTTCGATCGACGTTTCCGACGCATTTCCGAGCAACCCGCTGATAAACCCCATGCATCCCCCTTGCGAACGCTAGTTCGCTTCAAATCCGATTTTTCGAATGGCCTCTTTGACCTTGTTCGGGTCCACGGGACGCTTTTCCTCAAAAGACGCCTCCCCCTTTTCCAGGCTGACCTCGACCCTGCCGATTTCCGGGAACCCTTCCAGAACTTTCTGAACCGATGCGGTGCAGTGCCCACAGGACATTCCGCCGACCTTGATGGTTTTCATGCTCTTCTCCTCGTTTGTAACTATTCATTGAATTGAGATGAAAAGGATTATGCTCCTGCGTCGCAGGGGTACAGGATTATCCGGCCTCTGGCCATAATCCCGTTTATCCTTCTACTCCCTATAATCCCTTATTTTTTTCCAGGATGAACAATTACTCGCTTGTAAAGGTTGTCCTTTTTCAAATGCAAAGATTTTCGTAATCCGACCACAACGCAGGGCGTCGGCAAAGCCCTTAAAAAACGATTGCCTTTTGCAAACAAAAGGGCTAGCCAGCCTTTCCCCTTTCGGAAAACTGCCCCTTAAACCATAACATACTAATTTTATTTATTTAAATATGACTTCTACTATCATACTTACCGGCCTGGCCATTTTTCTGGCCGAGGTCGTAGCCCTGACTCTGGGCACGGTACGGACCATTGTCACGGTCCAGGGCGAAAAACGAATGGCCTTCACCCTCGGGGCCATGGAGATGCTGCTCTGGGTTTCCGCCACCTCCGCGGTCATGGTCCAGGTCAGCGAAGTCCCGTTTCTCGGGGTCTGCTACGCCCTGGGCTTCGGATGCGGCAATGTGGTCGGCATCCTGGCCGAAAAGAAGCTGGCCCTGGGCACGGTGACCGTGCGCATGATCTCGCCCGGAAACGGCACCTGCGTGGCCGACACCCTCAGGGACCAGGGATACGGTGTGACCCGCATCGTCGGAGAGGACGCGGCAGGCCCGGTCTCCATTCTGTTCGTAGTCTGCAGACGACGGGACCTGAAACAGGTGGTTCAACTGGCCAGGAGCGTGGACCCGGATCTGTTCCACTCCTTCGAGTCCACCGGCGGCTCCCTGCCCGCCAGACCCGAGCCGTCTTCCCGCCCATCTCCGGCAACCCTTATCCGAGCACCCTTTGCAAGGCTTTTTGCAACTGACCGGCCTTTTTAGGGCCGATCCCGGGAATCTCCTGCAGATCCCGAACCGTTGCCTCGCGCATGGCCTGCACGGTCCCGAACCTGTCCCAGAGCAGGCGGGCCGTGGCCGGCCCCACTCCGGGCAGCCGCTCCAGAGCGCTGTCCAGCATGCTGGTCCGCTTGTGTCTGCGAAGTCTGGAGATAACAAACCTGTGGGCCGCATCCCTGACCTGCTGCAGAAAAAGGAGCTCCGGGCTTCCCGACTTCAGATTGACCGGATTCTTTCGTCCCGGACGAAAAATCCGGTCTTCCATTTCCCCGGCCCGCCGGGTCTCCCCCTTGGCGATAGAAGCCAGCTCAAACAGCCCTTCCCCACCTGATTCGACCAGGGCCCGCTCCACCACTGCCAGCTGCCCCCTGCCCCCGTCCACAAGCAACAGGTCCGGCCAGGGCGGTCCCGAAGCCACCCGGCGATGCACAAATTCGGACAGAGCCTTGTAGTCGTCTCCCTCGCCCTCCATGTCCGGAAAGGTATACAGCCGGTACTCCTCTTTCCTGGGCGCCCCGTTCTCAAAAACCACCTTCCCCACCCGCATCCCTTCTCCCCCGAGATGGGACGCATCCGCGCACTCGATACGGACGGCCGGGCCGGTAAGCCCCAGCACCCGCCCCAACCGCTCGTCAAGGCCGGACCGGCCCGGCTCCGGCACATCCCGCACCGCATTGCTCGCGGCGATGTCCACCAGCCGTTTTTCCCGGTGATCCCGGGCCGGGGACACCCAGACCTTTTTGCCGCGCAGATCGGTCAGCACCTCCTGCACGGCCGGATCATCCAGGGGAAACGGGAGCACGACCCGGTCCGGGATGAACTTCTCCGGACCGTAAAACTGGAGCAGAAAAGAGGAGATGATCCCGGCCGCCTCCTGTTCCGAATCCGGAAACACACCGGGCCAGGAAAAATTGCGTCCATCCAGCAGGGAGCCGCGGCGCACAAAAACCATGCCCAGATGCAGGCCGTCCCGGCCCGGCTGAATGCCGATGATATCCATATCCCGACCGCCCGGGACCACGGCGACCTGCTTTTCCACCACATCCTCGATGGCCCGGATCTGATCGCGCAGCCGGGCTGCCTTTTCGAACCTGAGTCCCTCGGCAGCCGCCGCCATCTCCGAAGTCAGGCTCTGCACCAGGTCCCGGGACCGACCACTCAAAAAGAGTTCCACCTGCCGGACCACCTCCCTGTACTCTGCCACCGGAACCGGCAGACAGCATGGCCCGGCACACCGCCCGATATGGTGCTGCAGGCAGGGCCGGACACGGTTGCGAAAAGTCTTGTCCCCGCATTTACGCAAGGGGAAAATCCGGTTGATGAGTTTCATGGTCTGCCTGGCCGAAAAGGCCGAGGTGAACGGACCGAAATAAACCGACCCGTCCCGAACCACCTTACGCGTCAGCCGAAGGGCGGGGTACTCGGTATGCCGATCGAGTTTGAACAATATATACTGTTTGTCATCCCTGAGAACCACATTATATTTAGGCCGATGCTTTTTGATCAGACCGGCCTCGAGAAGCAGGGCTTCCTTTTCAGTCCCGGTCTTCAAAATATCAATGCGTTCCACCTGAGGCATCATGACCCGGATCTTGGCGGTCAGCTGGTCCTCGGACCGAAAATAAGAACCGACCCGTTTGCACAGATCCTTGGCCTTGCCCACGTAAATAATCCTGCCCTGACTGTTTTTCATCAGGTACACGCCGGGATCATGGGGAAAATTGCGGGAATTAAAGATATACATGAATCAGTGGATAATTACCCGGTGATAAGGTAAAGTGAAAGAAACAAGGACAACAACGCCATGACACCACACAGATATCTGCTGATCGCAGCCGCCCTTTTCCTGGGGTGTGTTCTGTCCCCCCTGCCCTGCGGGGGGGCGCCCCCTCCACCCAAGAAACACATCCTGCTGGTGCACTCCTACCATCAAGGCCTATCCTGGACCGACAGCATCACACAGGGGGTGCGGTCCGTACTGGCCATGGGCGACAGCGGCCTCGAACTGCACATCGAGTACATGGACACCAAGCGATTGACCAGTCCGGGCTATCTCGACCTGCTCCAGAAAACATTCCAAAACAAGTACGCGGAGCTGGGCATTGATCTGATTATCACCGCCGACGACAATGCCCTGACATTTGTCCGCTCCATCCGTGACAGCGTCTTCCCGGGTCTCCCCCTGGTCTATTGCGGGGTAAATACCTACGAAGAAAACGGAATCCCCTCCATCGCCGACGCCACAGGGGTCGTGGAGCTGCCGGATTTTTCCGGAACCCTGCACATCGCGCTCAAGCTCCATCCGCAAACCAGACAGGTCTATATCGTCACCGACCGGACCACTACCGGAAGAGCCACCAGAGAAGGTCTGAAACATGTCCTGAACAAATTCAACGGCCGTGCCGAATTCATCTTTTTGAACGGATTGACCACCAGAAAATTAGTAAACACGCTTGAGACCCTGCCCCGAGACAGCCTGGTTCTGGCTCTGGTCTTCACCCGGGACGGGGCCGGCCGGACCTATTCCTTTGCGGAGAGCATGCAGATGATCGCCTCCCACTGCCCGGCCCCCATCTACAGCTTCTGGGATTTCTATTTTGGCCACGGTATTGTGGGAGGAAGCCTGCTCAGCGGCCAGATGCAGGGAGAGCTGGCGGCTCGACTCGCCCTACGCATTCTGGACGGCCAGCCCCCGTCAACCATCCCGGTCATCACCGAAAGCACGCGGGAGCTCCTGTTCGACCACCGCCAGCTGGTCCGGTTCGGCCTCTCACCCAAGGATCTCCCCCCGAACAGCATTGTCCGCTACCAACCAACCGGGTTTTATGCCGAAAACAGGGAACTGGTCCTTGGAACGGTCGCGGTATTCATGACTATGGTCCTGTTCATTTTTCTGCTCCTGTTTCATATCCTGCGCCGCAGACGGGCGGAGCAGGCGTTACGGAGCTCGGAGCGAAAGCTGCGCGCCCTGAACGAGAACCTGGAACACATCGTCTCGGATCGCACAAAAGAGCTTCGAGAATCCCTGGAGGACCTGCAGCAGGCTCAGGAACACCTTGTCCAGGCTGAAAAAATGGCCGCACTGGGAGGACTGGTGGCGGGAGTCGCTCACGAAATCAACACACCGGTGGGAATCGGGGTCACGGCCGCCTCTTATCTGGACGAAAAAACCGCTGCCCTTAAATCCAGCTTTGAATCCGGGGGGCTGACCGAATCCGGATTTGCAGAATACCTGGGTGCAGCCGAGGAATCCGCCCGGACCATCCTCATCAATCTGAAACGCGCTGCCGAACTGATCTCCAGTTTCAAGCAGGTCGCAGTGGATCAGAACCGGGAGGAGCAGCGGGAATTCAATCTCCGGGAATATCTGGAGGAAATACTGGTCAGCCTGCGTCCGAAATTCAAACATACCATGCACCGCATCGAGTTGAACTGCCCCGATGACCTGGTCATGCAAAGTCTTCCCGGAGTGCTGATGCAGGTGATGACCAACCTGATCATGAACTCGCTGCTGCACGGATTCCGGGAAAAAGAGGCCGGGACCGTCACCCTGGACGTAACCCGGGACCGGGACATGGTCAGGTTTCTGTACCGTGACGATGGCGCGGGCATGACCGAGGAACAGGTCAGAAAGGTGTACGACCCGTTCTACACCACCCGACGCCGGGACGGCGGCACGGGACTGGGCATGCACATCGTATACAACCTGGTCACGCGCACCCTGGGCGGAACCATCATCTGTGCCAGTGAGCCCGGGCAGGGGGCAGTATTTACCATCACCATTCCCCGCATCAGGGAGACCTCCCATGAACAACCCGGATGACCGACCGCTTTTTGGAAAGCCAAAACCCGAAAAAAAAACACCGGAGCCCCGGGACATCGGATTTCCAGCACTCAAGGTTCTCATCGTGGACGACGAGGAGGAGGTGCACACCGTAACCCGCATGGTGCTGCGCGACTTCAGCTTCGAAGGGCGATCTCTGACCTGGCTGAGTGCATACTCCGGTCGAGAGGGATTGGAAATGCTCGACCGGCATCCGGATACGGCCGTGATCCTCCTTGACGTAGTCATGGAGACGGATCAGGCCGGACTGGAAACCGCCCGCCTGATCCGAACCCGGTATCCCGACTCTCTGGTGCGCATCATCCTGCGTACCGGTCATCCCGGCCAGGCCCCGGAACGGGAGGTCATCCAGCGTTACGACATCAACGACTACCGGGAAAAAACCGACCTCACGGCCGGAAAGCTTTTTTCATCAATGACCACGGCCATCCGGTCCTACCGGGATCTGAAGATCATCGAGGAAAACCGGGCCACGCTGCAGAACCTGGCCATGTCGGTAGCCCACCAGGTACGCAACCCCGTGGCCAGCATCGGCGGATTCGCGGGACGCCTCATGCGCCAGAAAGGGGAAGACGAGCTGGTGCATAAGTCCGTGGAGATCATTCTTGAGGAATCACGCAAACTGGAGGAGCTGGTCCGGGCCGTGGGAGAATACGCCAGATTACCCAAACCGATCAAAAGGGTGGTAGACACCTCGGTGCTGATCAATCAGGCCCTGGTCATGGCCAATGAAATGGGAAAGAATCTGGACAAGGAGGTACGATGGTCTCAGGAGATCGGACTGGACTCCCTGTTTCTCGACCCGGAAAATTTCAGTCTGGTCTGGAAAGCCCTGCTGGAAAACAGCTTCGACTTTACCGAGACAGATCAGGTCCGTCTGCATATGGAAGTGAACGCAATTTCCGGCGGAGCCTGTATCGAAATCACCGACCAGGGGAAGGGAATCGCCCCCAGGGATATTCCCTACCTGTTCGACCCGTTTTTCACGACCAAAAACAAGGGGTTGGGCATGGGGCTTTGTACTGCCCGGCGCATTGTGCGGGACCACTGCGGCGAGATCCGGATCAGCAGCGAACAGGACCGGGGAACCAGAGTGGTCATCCTGCTCCCGAGCAGCGAGTATTCATGTACCGGGGGGCGGTGACACCGCCCCCCGGCGGATATTATCTGCGCTTCAGTCCGGCCAGACGATCTTTGATGTTCGCCGGTTTCGGGGCCCCGCCACCGGCCTGATTCATAGCCTCCTGCACCAGGGTGCTGGATTTTTCCTCTTTGGTCGGAGCCAGGAGACGACTCTTGAGATTCAGGGCTTCAGCCCTGGCCTCGGCAGAGTCCGCTTCCCGGCGCATAGCGGACAGGGCACTTCCCATCTGATCCGTTTCCCGGCGCAGTCCGGCCACCTGGGCGGCCTGCTCAGAACGATCCCTGGCCCGATCCTCCCGGACTTTGGCCCTAGCCATATCCCGCTTGGCTTCTTCCAGAGTCTTGCGAGCGGTCTTCAACTTGGCCGCGGACAGGGTGGCCACTTCCTCCAGTTCCTTCATGAATGCTTCAGCCTCTTTGGCCTCCTCCATCTCCCGCTCGATGTCGGGCTGCATGGATTCCAGCATGTCCACCAGTTCAGCCAGGGCGGTTTCAAGCTCCGCGGCCTGCGGGCCGGTGGCCTGCTCCAGTCTGGACTGCAGCAGTTCCGCCGCCTTCATGCGCTGGTCGTAGAGTTTTTCAATGGCGTCGGCCTCTTCCTGTTCCTTTTGAAAGCTCTGCCTGGCCTGGGCCACCTGAGTGGTCAGCTTGTCCAGACGCTCCTCCATCTGTTCGATTTCCGCAGCCGAAGCGGTGTCAGGGTCCCATCCGGCCAGCATCTGCACCAGGCTCTGCCCGGTCTGAGTCACTTTCTGCTTACCGAAATTCTTGACGAATCCGAAAAAAGACATGGTATTTCCTCTTTGGTTTGAATGACAGTCGGGTGTGGTTTTGGAAAACATGAACGCGCAGGGGTCAATAAACAACCTTGATTCCCATGGGATTAACATCGACCCCTACCTGGATATGCACGAAAGCCGTCTCGTCCTGATCTTCAGCGGAAAGCAGCACATATTCGGCCACCTCATCCTCCTCGTCGGCCCACCTCCCGTACAACATGGCCTGATGATCCACCGTCACAGTCTGTTGCCCGGCTGAATCAAGGTATACGGTCTCCTGCAGTTCAAAGGGGGCAACCCGGTCCGCATCCGCATCATCCCAGGCACGGTCGAACAGGACACCGTCACGGGTCTCGAACGCGCTCCAGCCGATGGACCCATCTTGCGGATCCAGCCAGAATCCCCATTCTTCAGAATCGTTCGGGGTTACTTCATCCAGGGTTCGGAACAACCGGCATTCCTGAATCGCACCCTTTGGGTCGAGCAGAATCTCAAGCAGCGACTGCGCGTCCTGCTCTCCCTGCAGATAGAAACGGTGCAGGACCCCATCTCCAAACGGAATCCGGCCATACGCGATCACGAGCTGTTCGCGACCGGGAAATACTGTCAGAAGCCGGTCCCCGTACAGGGTGAACCTGGTCACCTCCAGCTCAATCTTCCCCTGCAGGTGCAGCCCCAACGGAAGGTTCCTGTCCATCGGAGCTCCCTTGCGGGACGAGAAGGCCGACCTGACCTCAGCACCTTTTTTGGCGGCCACCGCCTTGAGTATTCGCCATGTTCCGTTCATACAACTCCCTGATTTTGTCTGATCATTCGCCCCGGATGCGCTCCAGGACGTCCGGTTTGGCCTCAAGAACGGCAAAAGAAAACGAGTCCATTGCCTCGGGGCCGTAGGTTTCCACCCAGTCCGTGCGTACCACCAGGACGGAATTCACGGCCAGGGTCTCCACGTCGCTGCTAAACAGAAATCCTTTCTGCAGTTCCGGATAAGCCCCGGAAGGAATATCGATGAAAGAGTAGACCCGGTTCCCGAACTCGTCACGGGTGTCGTTGAAATCCCAGTCGTCCACGGCCACCAGGCGAAGGTCGCCGCTCTTCTCGGCCATTTTTTCCGCCCGCTCCAGCAGGGAGCTGTGCAGGCCGGAGACGAACATCATGACCATATCCGGATTGCGCTGCACCTCTTCCAGGGCCGCCCCGTAGTCCATGTTCCTTGTCCGAATACTGCGATACCAGTCATCCTCGGTACAGAACCCTTCCCAGGTCATGGCCGTTCCCGACCCCTCGGGGCCGATACACAAGACATGCCTGTCCGGATCCAGGTCAGATACGGAAGTAATACCGGAATCCCGATTGGCAATCATCTGCACCGCTTCCGGATACAATTCGGTCTGCTCCGAAACCAGCTTGGATTCTGGAAAACGTTTACGAAAAACCATAAAGGCATCGGACTGGACCAGAGCCGCATCCACTTTCCCGGCCAGAAGCAGCTCGAGATTCTCCATGGAGCCGGCCGTGTTGCGCAGAATGATATCAAGACCTTCACCATATTCAGCCACCCTGGTACCGAAATAATGATAATTACCGGTACTGGAAGCCGTGGCCAAGCGCATCGGGGCATCCTCGGCCGGCTTTTCAGCCAGGACCTCGGCGGCCAGAGCCACTTCCGGATCCATGCCCTCCGGAATGTACCCCGGGTCACGGGGCCCGGACATGGAAGCCACCTCTTTGTCCAGAGAGTTCAATTGCTCTTTGAGTTCGACATTGTCCGCGGCCAGCCTCTCCGCTTCCTGGCGCCACTCCTGAAAACCGGGGTCGTCTGCATGATTGTAGGCTGCGGCGGCATAGTTGCGGTTGCCGACATTATCCAGGATCATCCACAAGAACATGGCATCCCACATGCCGAAAGAGGGCCGGGACATGTAGGCATACGACGGGGCATTCCAGCCGCGGGACCCATAGTACCCATCCCTGCGGGCGTAATGATCGGAATAATCGAATCTGCCGTACCGTTTTGATTTGTTCAACACGGGACTGGACTTATAGTCCTTGCCCGACGGAGCTGCCGATTTCCCGGCAAACCGGCTCTGCTCGGTCTTGTAGGCCTTGAAAGAGCGGGCCGCCTTGGACTTGCGCATACTCTTGACCTGTGTGCGTGACGACGCAGCTCCGGTGAATCCGGTTTTTTTAGCCCCAGGCTTAGCGTATCCCGCCGACTTCTTAGTGGGTTTGGCCGTCCCGGCCCCCGGTTTCTTGTACCCGGAACCGGTTTTGGTCGAGCCCGGCTTGGAATACCCCGAGGAAGAAGACGAGGATTTGGCGGGCTTTGAAGACCCGAATATCCCGCCGCCGCTGCGTGTCCCCCAGACCGATCGCCTGGGACCGGAGGACCGGAAAACCTTTTTGGAGGAAAATGAGCGTGATTTGAATCTGGAACGGGCGTCTCCGTCCTGCACGGACATGGGCGGAACCAATCCGGTCAGCACCAGGGTCAGCACTGTCATGGCGATCAACATTTTTTTTCGCATCTGGCCTTCCTATGGTAAAATCATTCCCCGTCATCTCATGGTCAAGACGGTACTTTTTTGTGGAAGCAAACCCGACCCGGTCGAGAGACCACCTGAGAAACAAAAGGCTCGAGCAGAATACTGCCCGAGCCTTCTGTGACATCACGCTCAAATCGCTCACCTAAGTCTTATTGTGCCTCGGCCCGTTTGGACAGCTCACGATCAAGAATTCTCCGGACCGAATCCAATTCCTCGTCGGTCAGGGTCTGCACGTCGGCCAGGGCACCTCGGCCCCAAACAAACAGCTTCTGATCAAGTGAAGGATGCACCTCTCCCCAGGAACCGACCGCCGCATCGAAATCGAGCAATCCCGCGCTCTGCCTGCCATCTTCCAGAATGGAGACAACGGCTCCACCCAGGGCTTCCCTGGCGGCATCCACGCCGTGATCGGCCCTGGTCATCTCATAGGCTTCCGAGTCAACGCTCAACAGTTTCACATTCGCCATCATGGACCTCCAAAACAATTCTTCCAAATTATTCAAAACCTTCCCCACTCCTGAGAAGGACCTCTGACCTGCCCGAAACAGTTATCTTCCGTTGACCGCACCCATTTTTCCAGGGCCACCCCCGCAGCACAACAAAAACCGTTTCAGGACGAATTTCGGGGACAACGTGTTCCACAACGCACCTTTCCCCAAAATCTATTCATTGCTCCGACATCCGGGGTTACCGGTCCCCATCACCCTTGTCGGACGATCCGGGACCATTTTCAGGCTCGGAAAGATCCCTGAATGTTGAATCATCCCCTTCACCACTCTGGGGCAAGGCCCGAACCTCCGAGGGGCGGGTATCGATAATCCGTCCCTGGGGAGTGACCACGGTCTTGTCATCCAGCACGGCCACGCCCAGACGATCCATGACATCACGCTTGTATTCATAGTCCATGGTCTGCTTACGCAACTTGTAATTAAGGACCATGCGTATCAATCCGTAAGCCGATCCGCCAAGGCCCACAACCCCGAGCACAATGAGGATAACCTTGATGGACGCTTCCCCGAACCGCCCCAGAAAAAGCATGATCGTATCAAGATTGTAGATCGCCCCGGCCATGCCGGCCAGCAGGAGCAGGGAAAGCAGAAACGGGAGCTGCACAAGAGATGTGTAGACATTCCGGATCCTGCCCCCCTTGGACGCGTCGTCACCTTCCAGGCCGTCGCCGGGGTCGGTTCCGTAGATGTATTTATTGAAGGCCAGGGTGATGATGCCGAGCAAAAAAGTGATCATAATAGGTGCCAGAAAGGCCACCAGAAAATATATTTTCCACGGAAAGGGGACATTGCTCTGTCCGGTTTCGCTGAACTGATCGATTCCGAGTTGATACACCCAGCACACAAAGAAGATGAATGCCTCGATAATAATCATCCAGACGAGATATTTTTTAAACAGAGACTTGAGTTCACTCTCCCCGAACAGGGAAGCGATGCCCCGGCGTACATTGCCCTGCCCTGCCGCGTTTTCGCTTTCGCCGATCTGCTGTTCTTTATCCTGCATGCGCAATCCTTTCGATTCCGTTCCGTACACGAATCGTTCCGTGCCGAAACCGTGTTGTCCGATGATTTTTCACTTTCCTCGATCAAAACGTTCCTGTTCAACCCAAGCGCATATAGTGAATTTCACCCGAAAGCGCCAGCGGGAATTTCTCCGTAAAAACCCCGAGATGGTGAGGAGTTATTGACAAAATGTTGAAATCATTTCAATCGTTCTTCATCAACCCGTTCCTCGAATCCTGCAGGGAGACAAACCATGTTCGATTTTCTGGATACCATTTCCTACCCCGTTCTGGGTGCCGTGGCACTGTTCGCGTTGCTGGCCCCCTTTCAGCCCATGCCCCACGTCGTGGAAAAGCTGATCATGCTCAAGGAAGGAACTCTCAAAAAACCAATTGATATATTTGATCTTTTTTTCCACTGCATCCCGACTATCGGGCTTGGAATCAAACTGTGGAGAGACTACATCAACTGAAGAAAGTCCTGTCACGTCAACCATACCGGAAGCCGTTATGCTGAGCTCTTTCATCCATGCCTATCTGAAAATATTCTTCGTGCTCACGCCGTTTTTCGTCACTTCGACATTTGTGGCTATGACCAGTGACTACGGCGAGGAAAAACGAAAAAAAACTGCGATCAAAATCACAATTGCCGTACTGATCAGTTCCTTTATCATATATATGTTCGGTCAGTACATCTTTGCTCTGTTCGGGATCACCCTGGATGCCTTTCGCATCGGGGCCGGGGCTCTGCTGTTTTTATCCGCCCTGCAACTGGTAGAGGGATCACCGACATCCAGACAGAAGCAGCCGAAAACCGCAGATGAAGACCAGGACATCGCCGTGGTCCCGCTGGCCATTCCCATCACTGTGGGCCCCGGGGTCATCGGCATGCTCATGGTCATGGCCGCGGAACTTCCCTCCACTTCGGACAGGCTGCTGGTCAGCGGAGCGCTGCTCTGCGCCGTGGCCACAGTGGGAGGACTGTTGTATGTCTCCGGAGGAATCGAGCGACTCATCGGGAACAAGGGGTTGACCATCCTGACCAAACTTACCGGTCTGTTTGTCTCGGCCATTGCAGCGCAGCTTATTTTCACGGGATTGCGCAACTTCCTCATCCTGCCCTTGAGCTAATCCGATTCGCAGCTTTTTACCAAAAAATTCATATGGCCGACTTCAAGACCCACCTCGGGATCTCCACCCTGGTCGCCAGCATTGCCGCTACGACCATCTACTGTACCGGGACCCTGGCCCAGGAGCAGGTCGTGGGCCTGTTTCTGCTCGGAATCTTGGGGGGGCTGCTGCCGGATATCGACTCGGACTCTTCGGTTCCGGTTCGGGTTCTGTTCAACCTTCTGGCCGGGGTCCTCGCCTTTGTACTCATGTTCCCCCAGAAGCAAGGGCATTCGGTTCTCGAACTGTTCCTGATCTGGATCGGCGGCTTTTTTCTGGTCAAATACCTGGTCTTTGCCGTATTCACCAAGATAACGGTCCACCGGGGCATGCTGCACTCCATTCCGGCTGCGGCTTTGTTCGGGATCGTCACAACAATTCTGGCCGCCCGCTGGCGGGAACACACGCCGCTGCTGGCATGGGCCGAGGGATGCTTCGTCACCGGCGGCATGGTGCTTCATCTTGTGCTCGACGAACTGCACAGCATGAACTTTTTTGGTGGTGCCGCCCGAAAGTCTCTTGGTTCGGCCCTGAAGCTGGTCAGTTTTTCCGACTTAAAGACCACCGCCCTGCTCTATACCCTTATTCTGGTTCTGCTCCCCCTGACCCCGGAACACGACACGTTCGTTCGGACTTTCCTGAACAGCGAAACATATGCATCGATGTCCTTTCTTCCCCGTTCTCCCTGGTTCCACGCCCTGTACGACAATTTCCTGATCGCCCTCAATTCCCTGCTTAACCGGGCCCTGGCCTGATTTTTGATCCAGGTCAAAGCAGTCCTTTCCGGTTCCTGCCAGATTCATATCCGACCATATTCCACCACGACCCTGCACAAGGGGATTTTCATGACCGAACCGATCATCGCACCGGCCCATGCCATCCATGCCTGCCGCGGCATGCACGAATGCCGGCACTCCGTCCTCCGTTTTCCCGACCTGATCCCTGCTCTTCAGGAGTGCTTCCATCATCACGACCTGGAAGCGGGATTATGCAGCAAAATCCAGGGGCCGCTTCGACACCATCACCGCATAAAGGTTTCCATATCCCTGTGCCCCAACGGATGCTCTCAGCCCCAGATCGCAGATATCGGGCTGCTTGGGGCCGGAAACATCCGGATCTCGGAGAATCCCTGTACCGCATGCTCCCGATGCATTGCCGTATGCCGCGAAAACGCCATCACGCTCAGCGACGCAGGGCCGATTGTAGACCCATCAAAATGCATATTGTGCCAGGCCTGTACGCGGGTCTGCCCGGAAAAAACACTGGAGACCGGGCAGACCGGGATGCGCATTCAGCTGGGAGGAAAACTGGGCCGGCACCCCATGCTGGGACGCGAACTTGACGGCATGCACTCCGAAGAGGAGGTTCTGGAAGTAATACATCGCTGTTTGCAATTCTACCTCGACCGATTCACCCCCGGCAAGCGACTGGGAGACCTGATCCGGGAGATGAGCCGGGCGGAGTTTGAAACGGAGTTCCACCCATGAACCGGGTACTGATTCTTCCGTTCACCGGGCTGCTTCTACTGGCCGCTCACTTTCTGCGCTTCGGAGCGGTTTGGGAGAGCGGCGCATGCCTTGGATTGGCAGCTCTGCTCTTTTTCCGCCAGGCCTGGATACGCCTCGTTCTGCTCCCGATTCTGGGGGCCGGAACCATGCTCTGGGCCGGACACGCAATAGACCTCATCACCCTGCGCATAGGACTCGGACAGGAATGGTACAGGCTGGCCACAATAATGGCCGGTACCGGTACGATCATCGCCGGTGGCGTATTCAGCCTGCTTTCGCCCCGAGGCGCAGCGCGGTATTATGTTTCCCGGGATACGGCTGTCCCCCAGGCGATCCTGTTCGGGGCGAGCGCCGGCCTGCTCTGGCTGGCACGGTCCAGGTCCCCGTTCGCGGTGCTCCTGGCGGACAGGTTCCTGCCCGGCTCCGGCGTCGTGGAAATCCTCCTCCTGGCCCTGTACGGGGCATGGATCGGAGGAAAATTCCTGAACAGCCGTGCTTCGACCCCGAGATTGCGTTCCGGGATCTGGACCCTGTTCACGGTGGTCTTTTTCAGTCAGCTCGCCCTGGGGCTGCTTGGAATTCCGGAGATGTTCATGACGGGCAAACTCCACCTGCCGGTTCCGGCTCTGATCCTGGCCGGTCCACTGTACCGGGGAGAAGGATTTTTCATGCCCATTCTGTTCGCCTCCACCCTGATTCTGGTCGGCCCGGCCTGGTGCAGCCACCTTTGCTATGTCGGAGCCCTGGACGACCGCATGGCAAAAAGCCGGAAAAAAACAGCCCAGCTCGGCTCACGCAGTCTCACCCGGGTGCGCTGGACCATTCTTTGGGCCACGATCCTGCTGCCCATTCTCCTGAGCGCTTTGCACGCCCCTTTGGCAATGGTGGTTGCCATTACGGTCATGTTCGCCACCCTGAGCGTACTGGTCATGCTCACCCTGTCCCGCCGGCTGGGACTCATGGTCCACTGTACATCCATCTGCCCCATGGGATTACTGGCCAATCTGTGGGGCCGCATTTCGCCCTGGAGGATACAGATCGATTCCAGCTGCACCGGATGCGGGAAATGCTCGGAGGCGTGTCGTTACGGGGCCCTGTCCTCTTCCGACCTGGCTCGAAAGAAAACAGGTCCGACCTGCACCCTGTGCGGAGACTGTTTGCCGACCTGTCCCCGGGGCCACCTGGGATATTTTTTTCCAGGGCTCTCCCGAACCCGGGCCCGAACCGTATTTCTCGTGCTGGTGCTTACCCTGCACACGGTCTTTCTAGGCGTAGCCAGGATGTGAACCGGACCGGACTCACCGCCCTTCCAGACAGGAAACCACCTGCTCGACGAGATCCTTTACCGGGAGCTCGGCCGGAAGCCCGAAATCCATAAGCATCATATACAGAGGTTCACGCTCTCGAAAACAGTCCAGGAGCTCATCATCCGGAGACTTTCCGGACAAGGGGGGACGCTGGGAAAAGCCGGGATCCGCTTCAAGCCTGGCCTTGAGAAGCGGAACATCGGCCATCAGGTAGAAAATCTTCCCGCTGGACTCCATAAGATCCCGGTTTCGCTCATCCAGGACCACCCCTCCCCCGGGAGCAACCACGACACCGGAATCGGTACAGGCATCTTTAAGGGCTTCATGCTCGAGCACGCGAAATTCTTTCCATCCCCCCTCCTGGACGATCTCGGCGATAGTCTTTTGGGCTCGCTCCTCGATCCGGTCATCAAGATCGACAAACGCGTGCCCCAGGCGATCGGCCACGGCCCTGCCCACTGTGGATTTTCCAGAACCACGCAACCCGACCAAAAAAATCACGCCTGACTGCTGCGAGGGTCGGGAAAGCTCCCGGGCCTGCGCCCCGAGGGTATGGGTTGCAACCTCGTCAGGGTTCTCCACTTCATATTTTTTACTGATAAATTCAGTCATTGCCAGCCCCTCCTTCATACATCATACATTTTGAACTGAAATTGAAAACCGAACGTTCCAATGTGGGCATGATTCAATACTTTTCCCAAAAAGTGTCTCCATTAGCCAAGCCCGGACCCGAGGTCAAAGAAAAACACGATTCGATCCTGCCTCCCTGTCTCACACCGTGTCCCGCAAAATCAGTTTTCAATGAGCAACGGAATGCCTGCTGGACCCCGCCGCACCCCCTGCGGAGTTCCAATTATGCATAACGTGCATCCTAATAAAAGTGTTCACTCACACAGTCTTCATTCTCGGATATTTTCGGGCTTTCCTGTCGCACTGTTTGATCAAACAACCCGTCTTTCCTCGTACCGTCCTTGAGGCGAGCATATCAAAACATCTTGAGAGACGCTTCAATCACCCAAAGACATCCTCCCCATCACGAACCAAATATCCATATAGTTTGTTATACAATATAATTTTAAATCATTTTTTTGTTTAAAAAGTGTTCTTTTTATTTAAAATTGAAACATATTTTCATTTCAAAAATCATTACCAATCTACTCTAAAATCGTTACTGTATTATTTTTATTCTCTTTTCATAATTATTTTTCCGTCATTACCGGTTCACTGCACCTTTTTATAAATATTTTCCCAATTTTAGTTGACAAGGGCAGAAAGAAATGATTGACAAGAGACAGACCTAGGGAAGAAAAAACCCAAATGCGAGGTTGCCACCATGACAAAGCACATCATTGACGTCTATGTCCCGTACCTCAATACTGAAATGGATTTCAATCCCCGGGCCAAACGCAAGCCGCTGGAAATCCTGCAGCACGACATTCTCGAACTCCGGGAGGAGTCAAACGGGAAAGTCGAATGCATTTTCTGTGACATCCACGAGGCAAATGCGAATAAAATCGAAAAATCCGAGGTTATCGACATTATGCAGAACGGTGGAATTGACCAGCTACCGCTTGTATACATAGACGACACCCTCGTATTCAAGGGACAGTACCCTGACAAGCAAGAGCTGAGAGACACACTGGACTCCTTGTAGTCCTCCCGGATAGCGCACTTTTAAAGTGCCCCCCTCCTAAAAGCCCCCCTCCCCGGGGGCTTTTTTTGTCTCCCATTTA
Source organism: Desulfomicrobiaceae bacterium (assembly GCA_041685265.1). GTDB lineage: Bacteria > Desulfobacterota > Desulfovibrionia > Desulfovibrionales > Desulfomicrobiaceae > JAWLGC01. The sequence continues at coordinate 25,712 of JAWLGC010000021.1, forward strand.
TCCTTGTTGCTTATTGACGAATACCTGTCTCATCTGTAGGACAACCAGGGTTGGTTGGATAATCAAACGTGACAGACGAGACAAACGCTCATTAGACAGCGTTACAAAAACACAGCCCCCAATCAGTACGGAAAAAGCATCGTGAAGAGCACCAAAAAAGAACTCCTTCTGGAAGCGGCCAAAGAACTTTTCGCAGAATTCGGCTACACGGACACCACCTTCAAAAAGATTTCCGAAAAAGCCGGCGTCGCTCTCGGTCTTTTGACACATCATTACGGGAATAAAGAAAAACTCTTTCTCGCCGCGGGACTGGATGTATTGGACGAACTGCATCGCCGACTGCAGCAGGAAATGAGCAAGGCATCCACCGGACTTGACTCGGTAAAAAATTATGCCGAATGCTATTTCGACTTTGCCGCAGACAAGGAAACCAATTTTCTGGTCCTGGTACGGTGTTCCCCCTTCAGCGACCTCAAGGCCTCGGAAGACAGGGACGTCATGATCAAATCCTTTGCAGTGCTGTATGACGACCTGGAAAGCTGCATTGCCCGCGGTATTGGCGACGGTTCGATCCGCAAGGAACTCCCTCCTCGGGAAACGGCCGTAGCCGTATTCTGTAATCTTGTCGGCGGCGTGCGGCACATGCTTCTGACCCCCTACGGAGAGCCCTCCACCAGTAGCGACGTAACAGACTTTATTCTTCGCAGTTTAGAGGCATAACCCTCCCGGGTCCTCCCGCCTCAATACAAAAGGTCGAGGCAGCCAGTATGACTGCCTCGACCTTTTGCCATCTTCAAGAGGGAAAGCTCTCTCCTATTCCTGGGGCGCGGCTACCCGGCGCAGGGCGCGCCAGGCCGACTCCGGCCCCCTGGCGTAACGCGCCTTTGCAAGGCGGAGAATGGACTTCCTGACTGCACCGGGTCTGGGCAACCCCGGATAGACGGGCAACCCGACCTCGGAAAAATCGATAAAAGCAAAGGACATGTCGCGGTCCAGAGTATACTGCAGCGGAGCACCAGCGACATTTTCCCGGTTCTGTGCATCCACGTCCATTTTCTTGGCGAACTGCATGGCCTCGCTCGGCGAGTGAAAACGATTCACCTCGGTAATTTTCTGGTTCAAGACCCGACTCCAGGCCGCCAGCCCCCTATAGTTCACAGTCTTCACCTTCCTGCCCGGCACAGCCGGGTCATCATGGTAAACGCCGTCCATGTACTCCCGAACAGTGCTTTCCAGATTTTCGTATACCCTGTACACTGTGGCTGCGTAACGCCCAGCACGGGTCACCCTCCAGGGAACCTTTACCGAGTCCGGTTCCCATGAAAAGCACGGGTCCAGGAGCCCGGCACCGGGCTCCTGGACCCCAAGATCCCGCCAAAAACGCTCAAGGGTTTCCCTGTCTCCGAGCAATTCAGCCAGAACCGCACACCGTGCAATAACCTGGCGATCCACATTGTGCAGTTCCTCAACCCTGGCCTTAAAGCGACCAATCTCTTCTTCCAGGTCCTTGCGCAGCCCGAAAAAGGTTTCCGCTGCGTCCTTGAGTCCTTCCTCGACCAGGCTGTGGCTAAACCGTTCCATCCGACTCATGATCCCCCCGTACCGATCTCCATCGCACACTCCTCCGTACGCATCTAAAGGCACCGCCCCGTTGGCCGGCGCCTCAGGTTGCATTTCTACGCCCGAGAAACGCAAATGGCAACCACGCGATTTCGGGATGCCGGCAGAAAAGACCGAACATCTCCTCAGGGAGTGCGGAAAATGGTGGTCAAAATCTCTCCGACGCGTATACCCCACTTACGCATGATACTCTTGTTGACAACCACGCCTTCCTGCATATGCCACAACCAGTCTTCGATCTGGACGGTCACCTCGTGGCCGGCCAGCGGGATCTCCAGAGTGTAGTCCATGCGCAGCACATTTCCGGCCGTGGCCAGGTTCGCGATTCCCTTCACATCCTCTGCCGTTGCTTCGTACCTTTCCGGGCCGGTCTGCACCAGGGCCCAGCCGCGCTCCAGGCGCTGGTCGTCATCAAAAAGAAACGATTCCGTGAGCACTCCGCGCAACACCCCCTTTTGCTCTTTCCAACTTCCGTGCATCTCTGCTGTGAAGGATCTCCGGACCTTGCCGAACCTCCCGAGGATGACCCCTGTCGCGGTCAGGTCTCCTGAAAAAAATTCCTCCAGCACCATTTCCGGCCCTCTGGTCACGTTGGCCGCGACAGGAACCCCTGTCGCCCCACTCAGAACCCCCTTTTCCTGAAGCAGAATAACCATGTCATTCATAGCCACCTCCCGACAGATTTGGTCACTGAAATCGACGCAACTATTCAGGTCAAATTTTTTCCTATATCAACATTCTGAAATTCAGTGCAAAAACCTGAAAATCGGACGATACGTTTAAAAAATTTGAGAAGTTAAAAAATTTAAGAAATTGTAAGAGCAGGCGCTCACACCTTCTGGTTTCTTAAATTTCTTACATATGAAATTTCAAATTTTATAAAAAGGACCTGGATAGTTACATTCCGACCCCCTTTCGTACCCTGTTTCTATTTTCGAATCGGATACACTCCCTCTTGACTGTCATGGAGTATACATTCATGCAAGAGTAATAATTATGAAGGGCATAATGTGCCCCTTTTCTGCAACCTTTATCCTGCCGGGAGCTCCAACCATGAAAATCACTTTCAAATGTTTCGCTCACCTACCGGAAAAATATGACTGCAGCTTCAGCGATGGGGAGGAGCAAGACATTCCCTCCGGAGAGACTGTGGAGCAGTTTATCAGGCGAATGAACATCTCTTTTGATGACGTAAAAATCATCTTTGTCAACGGAGTCAAAGCCGACTTGTCCTCAGAGCTCCATGCCGGTGACCGTCTGGCCTTGGCCCCGGCCACTGGCGGAATGTAGACCGAGCAGGGACTTTTGGTCACAAAACAGCCCCTTTTCGGGAGTTCCGAAAAGGGGCTGTTTTGCGACTCTGGAGCACGCGCATCGCTCAGCCCGGCGGCCTACAGAGCTTTATGATAAATGGCCACGATGTCTTCCTTGCGCATGGCCCGGGGGTTGGTCAAGGCACAGGAATCCTTCATGGCGTTTTCAGCCATGAGGGAAAAATCTCCGGGAGATACGACCTTACCATACTGCCGGGCCAGTTCCTGCAGCCCCGACGGGATGCCGGTATCCGAGATCAGATCCCGAATGGCGGAAACGGCTTTCAGGGCCGCCTCGCGCTGGGTGCGGACCGCCACATCCACACCGAGAAATGTGGCCATCCCGGCAAATCGATCCATGCAGGCCAGCATGTTGTACTCGCATACATGGGGAAGCAGAATCGCGTTGCACTCTCCGTGGGGCAGATCCAAAAATCCGCCCAGCTGATGGGCCATAGCGTGCACATATCCCAATCCGGCCGAATTAAAGGCCATGCCCGCCTGATACTGTGCATAACACATGCCTTCACGGGCTTCCATATTCCGACCGTTCCCCACGGCCCGGCGCAGGTACCGGGCAATGAAACGGATAGATTTTTCCGCATTGGCATCGGTAATTGGAGTCGCCTGGATGGAGACGTACGCTTCAACGGCATGCGTCAGGGCATCTATGCCTGTGGCGGCGGTCAGTCTGGGAGGCATCCCCACCATCAGCTCCGGGTCATCCAGAGCAATGCCCGGTGTAACCCGCCAGTCCACAATGGCCATCTTCACCTTGCGGGCAGAATCGGTGATGATGCAAAATCGCGTCATTTCCGAAGCAGTCCCTGCCGTGGTGTTCACCGCCAGAAACGGAGGCATGGCCACCCGGGCCTTGTTCACTCCTTCATACTGATCAATGGTTCCCCCGTTGGTGGCCACGATCCCGATCCCTTTGCCACAGTCGTGGGCACTTCCGCCTCCAAGGGTAATGATGCTGTCACACCCGGAACGCCGATACAGATCCAGGCCCTCACGGACATTGACGTCTGTGGGATTAGGAACAGTCTCATCATAGACAACGCAGCCCATGCCGGCACCTCCCAGCAACCGGGAAACCGTATCCGTCAGCCCGAGTCCGGTCATTCCCTTATCCGTCACCAGAAGCGGTTTTGTACCTCCCAGACCGGCCAGTCTGGCGGGAATCTCCCTGTGCGCTCCAGCGCCGATAATGGTCACGGGGGGCATGTAGAATTCGACCGGAGATGTTGTATGCATACTCATGATTGCGATCCTTTTCGTGTTCTCAGATACAGACTGGTCAACCAAACAGGTCATAACGCCAAAAGAATCCCTCTTAGCAAGGAGCATGCAAATCCCGAGCAATTACTAAAAAATACTTTCATAGCCAATTAAAGTCATGAAATCGGGATATTATCTCATGCAATCATTCCTACCCCAATCATCATCTCTGCCCTACCGCCCATTCCCCTAGTCGCATTTCTGCACCAGCGACTTGTCCCAAAAAGCACAACAAAATGAAATCATTGAATATTCAAACAGCACCTGGCAGCAGGTGCAGAATCACAACATGCACCACTGTGCAGCCCTCCCGCCGGTATTCAGCTCGAATTTTCCCGGACAAGAATCAGGAGAGACGATCAACGCAAAAAGGGTCACATCCGTAAAGATGTAACCCTTTGATCTCGTGGCGGGGCCGATGGGACTCGAACCCACGGCCTCTGGCGTGACAGGCCAGCGTTATAACCGGCTTAACTACGACCCCGCATGTGGTGGGTGGTACAGGGCTTGAACCTGTGACCCCCAGCGTGTGAAGCTGATGCTCTCCCAGCTGAGCTAACCACCCCCGTCTTGGAATGGAAGAATTATAGAGGAAGCCATGTGTTGTCAAATATTTTCTTGCTTTTCAACAAAGTTGCATTCCCCTATTGCCATTGAACTTTTGGAGGTGTATCAGGGAAGTAAGTCTCATCCCCATAGGATGCAGATTCGTTTCCAGCACGCTGAGAGAGTGTGCCAACCCTTAACACAGGGAGTAGACATGAGTATTCCTCTCAACATCACTTCTAGAGATTTTCCTCTGACAGAGGCAATCGAAACCCTGATCCGTCAGAAAACGGACAAGCTGGAAAAAATGTCGGATCGTATTACGGAATGCAACATTGTCATTGAGTCCCCACACAACAAGCAGAGAAAAGGAAAAACATACATGGTCCGCATCGACGTCAAGATCCCCAAATCGGATCTGGTCGTAAAGCGGCAACCGCACAACGATATCTATGTCGCTATCCGGGATGCCTTTCAGACAGCACAGCGCCTGGTGGAAGAACAAAGCAGAAAAATGCGCAACGAGGTCAAAGTTCACGAGGAGCCACCCCAGGGCGAGGTAAAAGAAATCTATCCCGTGGAGGGATTCGGTTTCCTGCACACCCCGGAAGGGTCGGATATCTATTTTCACCGCAACAGTGTGGTCGATGACGGGTTCGAAAAACTCGATATCGGGACAAAGGTTCGCTATGTCAGCGTGCCCGGCGAAAAGGGACCACAGGCATCCACCGTGGCCATCGTTTCGTAACATGATACCCTGGACTCAAAAAATACAGTCCGGAAAACGCAGAGAGAACAGCAATGAGTAAAGAGGAAGCTAAACGATTTCTTGACTGGCTGAACGCACACGACAAGGAGCGGCGCCGGATTCAGGAAATGAGCGACAATGATGTCGTGCAGGCGGCTCGGGACCTCGGGTTCTCCTTCGAGACGGAAGAACTGCAACAGGAGCTGCAGGAGACACGGCAGACGGAGTGGACCTTCTTCCGCTAAGCCCGATTCGACACAAAAAAAGGGGTTCCGGAATAATCCGGAACCCCTTTTTGAATTCTGGTGGGCGGTACAGGACTTGAACCTGTGACCCCCTGCACGTCAAGCAGGTGCTCTCCCAGCTGAG
>JAWLGC010000022.1:0-31429 GCA_041685265.1 Desulfomicrobiaceae bacterium
ATACCCGATTCCATTCCGAACTCGGAAGTCAAGCCCGCCCGCGCCGATGATACTGCACTTTTAAGTGTGGGAAAGTAGGTCGTCGCCAGGACTTTTTTTTGCCGATTGATCGGCCGCAAAAAGCCCGGAACTGGTTTCAGTTCCGGGCTTTTTGCGTTGTAACTATTCACCTAGGATAAAAAATAAGGGATTATAGGGAGTAGAAGGATAAACGGGATTATGGTCAGAGACCGGATAATCCTGTACCCCTGCGGCAGATGAGCATAATCCTCTTAATCCCAAAACGGGGACCTGAATAGTTACTTTGCGTTTTCAGTGGAGGGGGGGCGCAGGGCGCGAAATACCGTCTCACCTCATATTGCAGTCGGAAAACGGGGGCGATTTCAGTGCAGAAGAGTGGATACCGGCTCGGGGATGAATATTCCGTCTGCCTGGGCCTGGGTGCCTGAGATTTCCTGCTGAGGACGAAGCACATAAATATTATACTCCTGTCGCTCTTCGAGAACCAGCTTTTCCCTGCTCTGTGCGTCTTCAAAAACGATATTCCCGTTTGGGGACCGTTCCACCAGGGTGAACCCCAGACGGAAGAATGCGTCGAAGTTGACGCCTGTGTCCTTTCCAGCCATGGACTCGGGGAGGACGACTTCGTCATTTTCGTAATAACGTTCCAGAAAAAGAACCTCTTCATGGGTCATGGCACCTGCAAAACCGGTGTTTTCCAGAAGTCCGCCCAGAGCCATTTCCACATCCGGAGGGATGGAGCCCGGTGCGGTCTGGAGCAGGTCCAGGACCGTGTAGGTCGTGATATCCGGGTATCGCCTGCTCCAGGCCTCCATGACGGCCTGAAATTCAGAAAAACCAGGCAGGTACCAGTTCATCCGGTTGTCCTCGTCCACAAAGATGTCGGTTCCGTAGAACCGGGCATTTTCAAGGGCCTCGGTTCCGGTCTGCCGCAGTGACCGGCGCAGTTCCGGGTCACCGGGCAGGAACTGTTCATCCATTCCCGATTCTCCGCTCAACTGCTTTCCAACGTCGATCCGCAGAAATCCGAATCCGGGAATGGTTTTTCGAGTGTCCAGGAGCAGGGACCGGATGTCGTCGTAGGTCCTGACCTCGGTGATCCCGTTCTGATTTTTATAGGCGATCAGAAAGGGTTCCCGCGGGCAGGGAGCATCGTACAACAGATCTCTGACACGAATTCCGGCGCATGTATTTGCCCACATGTCCGCCCAGTGTTCGAGGTGTCCGGGCAGGTTGATGTCTCTGTTCAGCAGGTGTGCGTAAATTTCTTCGGGCCCCCCGTATCGGGAGAGAAATCTGTCAGGACAGTAGGAGTGTACGACATATTCCGCCACGTTTCCCAGAAAATATCGGAATCGGTCCCGGACCATCTCTTCCACGGTGAGCGTGGATCCGTCCTGAAGCGTTGTTCGAAGACGCAGAACCGTGGACACGTCCCGTTTCAGAAAATCAGCCAGGTGAAATTCCATAGTTCTTCCGGACATGGTCGGTTCCAGAACCTCCCTGCCGTCCAGTTCGCGCAGCACCACGGCAGTAAGGAAAAAATGCAGGTCACCACCTGTCGTGTCTTCCACGACAGTGTCGATGAAGTCGAAGTAGTCCCGTTCCTCGGCCTCCCAGAAGACCCCGGGGTACGGGGGAAGGAACGAGTCAGGAGTCTGGATGCCCCGTTTGGCACTGATCAGCATGCTCATCATGTCCCGCGGATTCAGTGTTTTTTGCAGCTGCTGCAGGTCAAGGGGGGTATAACGACCGCTCTGCTGCAGAAAACGGATTGCCTCCTGAAAACCAGGATGGGCTTCTCCGGCCCTGACGGCTTCGGTCAGGCAGATGGCCGGAATCTTGAAATCGATCGGATTGACATCCACTTCCATGGAGCTGTCTTCAGTATCAAATGACGGGTAAGACACGGATGTTCCTTTGCGGGTCACAAGTTGAAAAATGCAGGATGATGTGCCGGATCAAAAAAGCAATCACCGGACGATTTTTCCTGTATAAAGCCCTTTTCCTAGTGAACTCCGGGCCCGATGGCAAGGAATTGGGGGGGCAGGCAGGCCTGTTTCTTTGGATCCGGGCCTGATGATGCTCCTCTTTACAACGCCTCAAAAATACGTATTATACAGATCTCACTCGGCGTGACCGGACACGAGCCCACCTCTTTTCCGTTTTTTGACGGATCCTTTTCCGATCTTCTCGGATGATACAGTCTCCCTGTCCCTGAGCTATGCCTGATTTTACATGTCGGATCGAACGACATTTGCGGCCGGTGGTCACGCGCGGTCGCCTTTTTTCCTCAAACCACAGGATTATTACGTGGATTTCAATACGTTTTCTTTTGACGACCGCATCATGTCCGGCATTCGCACCGCCGGATACACGACCCCGACCCCTATTCAGGTTAAGGCCATTCCCCCGGTTCTCAAGGGGCGCGACGTGCTCGGACTGGCCCAGACCGGAACCGGAAAGACTGCAGCCTTTGCCCTGCCTCTTATGCAGCGTCTGCTTGACGCCGATCTTCCCAAACGGGGACCGATCCGGGTGCTGGTACTCGCTCCCACCCGGGAACTCGCCCTGCAGATACATGAGTCCTTTGTCACCCTCGGTCGCCAGACCGGCATTCGCAGTGCGGCCGTGTTCGGTGGCGTCGGCGTTAATCCGCAGGTCAAGGCGCTGCGTCAGGCCACCGTGGCCGTTGCCTGCCCGGGGAGACTGCTCGATCTGATCAACAGGGGGGAGGCGGATCTCTCCCAGGTGGAGACACTGGTCCTCGACGAGGCCGATCACATGCTCGACATGGGGTTTCTGCCGGATCTTCGTAAGATTCTGGCCAAACTTCCGGCCCAGCGTCAGAATCTGCTTTTTTCCGCTACCATGCCCGGCGAGATCCGGTCGTTGGCCCAGGGCGTCCTGCGTGACCCTGTTGAGGTTCAGGTCGCCAATACCGCAGCTCCGGCAAGAATCAGTCACGCCCTTTACCCGGTTTCTTCCCACCTCAAGCCGGGGCTGTTAGAGGCATTCCTGTCGTCCACCAAGCACGAGTCGGTCCTGGTCTTCACCCGGACCAAGCACCGGGCCAAATCCCTGGCTCGCAAGCTGGAGGCCAAGGGATGGCAGGCGACGTCTCTGCAGGGCAACCTGTCCCAGAACCGCCGTCAGGAGGCTCTGGAAGGGTTTCGGACCGGGAAATACAGGATCATGGTTGCCACGGATATTGCGGCCCGGGGTATCGACTGTTCCAGAATCTCCCATGTGGTCAATTTCGACATTCCCGACACTGTAGAGACCTATACGCATCGTATCGGAAGAACCGGTCGTGCGGAGCGGTCCGGTGCGGCCATGACCATGGTCACCGAAGAGGACAGAATTCAGGTCCGGGCCATTGAACGGGTTATGGGTATGAAGATGTCCAGTGTGCATCTGGAAGGATTCGACTATAACCAGCCGGCACCCAAGGGTGCAGGAAATGGCGGGGATCGCCAGCGGCGCGATAGCGCCCCGGGCGGCCAGCGGCGTGGTCGGCAGCAGGGGCAGGGCCGGCCCGGGGGGACTCCCCGGCGGACAGGCCGGAGTCGTTCCCGAGCGGCCTGATATCAGGCCCGCTTGAGGGCCGATAACGGTTGCTTGTACATAAAAGGCCTTTCCATATACTATGGAAAGGCCTTTTGCATTCATGGCACAGCAGTCTTTTACCCCGGGATGTTTCATGTTGCGTACCCGAGATTTCATCGTTCTCTTTGTCAGCTATTCGACCATGGCCGGGGGAATTTTTTTCCCTTCCCTTGAGCCGTTGCTTCACGATGCGCCGTTTTACTGTGTGATCATTCTTCTGTTTCTGTCGTTTCTGCCCCTGCGGGTCGTGGACCTGCTCCGCGTGGTTCGGGAGAGGCCGGGGAGTGTCGCCGTGCTTGTCGGACTGAAAAACCTGCTCCTCCCGGCTCTTGTGTACATTGTAGCCAGGGAGGTATGTCCGGAGTACGCTCTTGGGGTTTTGATTCTGTCCGCGATCTCTTCCGCCGTACTCGGGCCGTTTTTTGCGGGACTTGTGGGGGCGGACATTGCCCTGGTGGTCACGGTGCTGGTTTTTTCCTCGTTGTTGGTTCCCGTATCCCTTCCCTTTTTGATCTCCGCCATGGCCGGGACACAGACATCCATGGACATGGGGGCCATGATCCGCATGCTGGCGATGGTCATCCTGGTTCCCGCTCTGGCCGCAGAGGGGGTGAACCGTTTCGCCCCGGAGCCGGGGCGGGGCGTCATGCGGTTCGGCTTCCCTCTTTCTCTTGCCTGCATCATGTTCACCAATCTTGGCGTTTTCTCCAGATATTCTGCGTTTTTTTTGGCCAATCCCGAGGCTCTGCCTGTTGCCCTGGCCATAGCCTGTGTACTGGGCGGAGTATTTCTGTTTGTGGGGGGCGTGCTGTACAGAGACAGGGGAGTGGAGGAGCAGCTGGCCGCCATGATCAGTCTGGGCTGTCTGAACAATGTTCTGGCCCTGGTGTTCTGTGCCCGTTTTTTCGGTCCAACCGAGGCCTCGGTTATTGCCATGTATTCCATTACCCTGTTTTTACTTATCATTCCCCTGCAGCTGACAGCCAGGATCAGAAAGATGGGGTGACATTGTCCCGACCCGACCGATTGCTTCGGGCATGGTAACTATTCATCTCGGCTAAAAAAGCCCGGGATTATAAGGAATAAGAGGAATAACGGGATTACGGTCAGAGGCAGGATAATCCCGTAATCCTGCGACGAAGGAGCATACTCCTCTTAATCCTGGAGAGGGTACCTGAATAGTTACCGGGCATGCAGAGATATGCCCCGCTCTTCAGCATACTGCGATATGAGTAACTATTCAGGTCAAAAATTTACTGATTCAACAGCCTGAAATTCAAAGCAAAATTTGAATAACGGACGATATATTTAAGAAATTTGAGAATTTAAGAAATTTCAGAAATTGAAAGAGCAGGCGCTAACGTCTTATAATTTCTCAAATTTCTAAAATTTCTTAAATTTGAAATTTCTAATTTTGTAAAAAGGACCTGAATAGTTACCGATATGATTCGTAAGGGATGACGATTTTTCGGGTTTGATTGAAGTAAAAATCATTATAAAAAAATATTATGATTTTTTGATCATTTTATTTAAGCTATGTTGACCATATGATCAATTTCATCTAGGTGTTGCTGCAAATAGGCCCGGTCAGGATGTCCCAGGCTGTGCCGGGGCCGAAAGCCCTGCTTTTGAACCCTTTATCCAGTGGTGAACGAATATGGAAAAAATCGTTGTTATCGGTGCCGGACCCGGCGGGTACGTGGCTGCCGTGCGGGCGGCCCAGTCCGGGGGGCAGGTCACTGTGGTGGAGAAGGAACATCCGGGAGGCACCTGCCTGAACTGGGGGTGCATCCCGTCCAAGATCCTGCGGGCGTCTGCAGACGTGCTCGAATCGGCCCGGGGAGCCGGGGAGTTCGGGGTCTCTATTTCCGGGGAGGTCAAAGTGGACATGGCCGGGGTGCAGAAGCGCAAGGAGAGGATTCTGTCCACCCAGCGCAAGGGCATCCGGGGGTTGCTGGCTCACAACAATGTGACCATGGTTTCCGGCACCGCCTCGGTTGTCGAACCCGGTCTGATCCGGGTCCGGACCCTGGAAGGGGAGCAGGATCTTCCCTACGACAAGCTCATTCTGGCCATGGGCACCTCGCCTCTGTCCATCCCGAGCTTCCCCTTTGATCACGAGACCGTGATTTCCAGCAACGATGGACTCTCTCTGGACGAAGTGCCGGACTCGGTGGTCATTGTCGGTGGCGGGGTGATCGGGTCGGAGTTCGCCTTCATTCTGAGCGCGCTCGGGAGCAGGGTCACCGTGGTGGAGGCCATGGATCGCATTCTGCCCCAACCCTCGGTGGACCGGGAGTGCTCCAAGGTTATCCAGCGGTGCATGAAGAAGAGAAAGATCAAGCTGCTTACCGATCGGGCCGTGCTGCGGGTCGACAAGGAGGATGGCAGGGCGCTCGTCACCGTGGGCGCCTCACCGTTCCTGGACGAGGGCGGGGCCGCAAGGGTCAGGGAGCAGCAGATCGAAGCGGACAAGGTTCTCGTGGTTGTCGGACGCCAGGCCAACTCCCGGGATATGGGACTGGAAAATCTGGGGCTTGTCATGGACGAACGGGGCTGGATTCCCGTGGATGATCGGATGCGGACCAATGTTCCCGGGGTGTATGCCATCGGAGACATCATCGGTCCTTCCCGGCCCATGCTGGCCCACAGCGCCTCCATGGAGGGCATGGTGGCTGCGGACAACTGCCTGGGCGGGGACCGGTCCATGTCCTGGGACTGCGTACCCGGGGGGACATTCACCGCTCCCGAGGTGGGCAATGTCGGCCTGAGCGAGGAGCAGGCCCGGGAGCAGGGATACGAGGTCAGGGCCGAGACCGTGCTTCTGCGCACCCTGGGCAAGGCCCAGGTGCTGGGCGAGCTGGACGGGTTCGTCAAGATCGTGGCCGATGCGGTCACGGATCGGGTGCTCGGGGTGCATATCGTGGGGGCCCACGCAACGGACCTCATTGCCGAAGCCGGACTGGCCGTGAACAACGGACTTACCGTCGCTCAGGTGGCGGATACCATCCACGCCCATCCGACTCTGGGCGAGGGCATGTTCGAAGCGGCGCTCAAAGTGGCGGGCAGGGCAGTGCACGGGTAGGGAAATGCATTACTCGTATCCGGGAAAAGAAGCTTTAGGAGTATAGGGAACAAGCGGATTGACAGGGGTGCGGCAACGACCGGGTGAACCTGTGGGCAAGGAGCATGATCCCGTTGATCCTGAAGCGGTGCAACTGAAGAGCTGCGGAACTTTTGAAATCTCATGTCACCCCTGACGGGAGGATGTATGACCAGGACCGATCGTTGCTCTCTTGAAGAGCGCAGGGCCATGATGGAAGCGGCGGGCATTCCCACTCTGGATCCCAGGAACCACCAGGACTGGGAGATCGCCTTTGACGCGGAAAAGCGGATGAAGACCGTGTATGAGCTGGGCGACGCCCTGGGGCTCAAGAACGCCGAACTGCTGCCTTACGGGCACTACATGGGGAAGATCGATTTTATGCCGGTCATGGACCGGATGCAGGATCGGCCCAACGGGAAATACATCGATGTCAGCGCCATCACCCCCACCCCTTTGGGGGAAGGGAAATCCACCAGCACCATCGGACTGGTCCAGGGCCTGGGGCGACGGGGCATGCGCAGTTCCGCGGCCATCCGGCAGCCTTCGGGGGGGCCGACCATGGGGGTCAAGGGTTCCGCGGCCGGGGGCGGGCGATCCCAGTGCATCCCGCTGACCCAGTATTCTCTGGGGTTTACCGGGGACATCAACGCGGTCATGAACGCCCACAATCTGGCCATGGTCGCCCTGACCTCCCGCATGCAGCACGAGCGGAACTATTCCGATGAGAAGCTGCTTAGGATGTCCGGCATGGACCGGCTCAATGTCGATCCCACCCGGGTGGAGATGGGCTGGGTCATGGACTACTGCTGTCAGGCCCTGCGCAACATTATTATCGGCATCGACGGCGTCAACGGCCAGCGGGACGGGTTTATGATGCGCTCCCGGTTCGATATCTCCGTGTCGTCGGAGGTGATGGCCATTCTGGCCGTGGCCAACGATCTGGCCGACCTGCGGGAGCGGGTCGGGAAGATTATCGTGGCCTTCGACAAGTTTGGAAAACCCATCACCACTACGGATCTGGAAGTGGCCGGGGCCATGACCGCCTGGCTGGTGGAGGCCATCAAACCCAACCTGATTCAGAGTCTGGAAGGGCAGCCTATTCTGGTCCATGCCGGGCCTTTCGCCAATATCGCCATCGGCCAGAGTTCGGTCATCGCGGACAGGGTGGCCCTGAAGCTGTCCGACTATCATGTCACCGAGTCCGGCTTCGGCGCGGACATCGGGTTCGAGAAGTTCTGGAATCTGAAATGTCATTACAGCGGGCTGACGCCGGATGCGGCCGTGGTCGTGGCCACCATCCGGGCCCTGAAATGTCACGGTGGCGCACCTGTGCCCATGCCCGGGAAAAAACTGCCCGATGCGTATGCCGGAGAGAATGTGGAGTGGGTGGAAAAGGGATGCGCCAACCTGCTGCACCACATCGACATCGTGAAGAAGTCCGGGGTCTCCCCGGTGGTATGCATCAACGCCTTTGTCTCGGACACCAAAGCCGAGATCAACAAGGTCCGGGAGCTGTGTGAGGCGGCCGGAGCCCGGGTGGCCCTGTCCAAGCACTGGGAATACGGCGGAGAAGGCGGTCTGGAACTGGCCGATGCGGTCATGGATGCCTGCGAGGACAAAAACGAATTCACGCCGCTCTATTCCTGGGACATGCCCATGCGCAAACGGATCGAGAAGGTGGCCACCGAGGTCTACGGCGCGGACGGGGTGGACTACTCTTTTGACGCCGCCTCCAGGCTGGAGCAGATCGAAAAGGATTCGGAACTCTCGGGGTACGGGCTGTGTATGGTCAAGACCCATCTCTCCCTGTCCGACGATCCCGCCCTCAAGGGGGTTCCGAAGGGATGGCGGTTGAAGATCCGCGACGTATTGACCTTTGGCGGCGCAGGCTTCATTGTACCCGTCGCCGGTTCCATCTCCCTGATGCCCGGCACCGGCTCCAACCCGTCGTTCAGACGCATTGACGTCAATACGGAAACCGGACGGGTGGAAGGACTCTTCTAATTTCGTAGCTGTTCGCCCGGGAAAAGCGGGCCGGGATTACAGGGGATACGAGGAGTACCGGGATTACAGGGGGCGAGTACCCCCTGTCATCCCGCGACGAAAGAGCATAATCCCGGTAATCCCGGGTCCACGAATCTGAATAGTTGCCCAATTTGTAACTAGTCAGGTCCTTTTTACAAAATTAGAAATTTCAAATTTAAGAAATGTATCGTCCGGTATTCAAATTTTACTTTGAATTTCAGGCTCTTGAATCAGTAAAATTTTGACCTGAATAGTTACCCCAATTTCAATATCATCCGGAGAAAGAGATGAGCGCCGAAATCATCAGCGGAACCGAAATGCGCAAGGCCATCCTGGCCGAACTGAAGCAGGAAGTGAGCGAACTCAAGGCAACGTACGGCAGGGGCCCCGGTCTGGTGACCATCCTGGTCGGGGAGAATCCGGCCTCGGTCAGTTATGTGACTCTCAAGGTCCGCACGGCCGAGGAACTCGGGTTTTACGAGGTTCAGGATAATCAGCCCGAGGACATTTCCGAAGCCGACCTGCTCGGGCTGATCGAGAAATACAACACGGATCCGGACATCCACGGTGTCCTGGTCCAGCTTCCGCTGCCCGGGCATATCGATGAAAAAAAGGTGCTCAATGCCATTTCCCCGGACAAGGATGTGGACGGGTTCCATCCGGTCAACCTGGGTCGAATGGTCGTCGGCGGGGACCAGGTCCGGTTTCTGCCCTGCACTCCGGCCGGGATTCAGGAGATGATCATCCGTTCCGGCACCGAGACCAGCGGCGCCGAGGTGGTCGTGGTCGGGCGGTCCAACATTGTGGGCAAGCCTATCTCCATCATGATGGGACAGAAGGGACCCGGGGCGAACAGCACCGTGACCATGGTCCACACCCGGACCAGGGATCTGGCCGCCCACTGTAAACGGGCCGACATCCTCATCGTGGCCGCGGGCGTGCCCGGGCTGGTCAAGCCGCAGTGGATCAAGCCCGGAGCCACGGTTATCGACGTGGGCGTGAACCGGGTCGGATTCAACGACAAGAGCGGCAAGGCCATTTTGAAGGGGGACGTGGAGTTTACGGCCGCGGCCGAGATTGCGGGCCGGATCACTCCTGTGCCCGGCGGGGTCGGCCCCATGACCATCGCCATGCTCATGAAGAACACGGTCAAATCGGCCAGGCTGTTCCTGGACCAGGGAAACAGCTGATTCCCGGACTGGATTCGGGCTCATTGTAAAATGACCCACTGCCCGGGCGCATCCTTTGCACCCTTTCGTTCTCTCACCTCGCCTGAGCATGAATTGCGGCATAAAATGATACGGCCCGCCCCGACGATAACCGGGGCGGGCCGTTTTTGTTGTGCCGGAATCTGACGTGCGGCTGTTCATAGCGGCAGACTCACCTGTCTGTCTGCGTGTTATGGCTATCCAGCCATGCAAGAATCGCTTTTGCAAAATCCCGGAAGTCATCCAGATGATGTGCGCAAACATCGTGAATGATGACCCAGCTCAGGGAGGTGTACTCGTGTACAGCGATATTGCGCAGGCCTACGCTTTTCTGCATGCGTTCGGATACCTTCGAGGGGATGACGCCGGCCTGGTCGAGACGTGCGAAGCTGTCGGACATGGTGGAAGGAGACGGCAGATCGAGTTCGGCCACGATATGGGAAGCCAGGTCCACGCTGACCTGTACGGCCCGCTGCAGGTTGAGAACGATGATGTCCTGCAGGTCGAGATCCCGTGTGAGTTCCTCGACGGATTCCGGAGCCTTGCTCTTGATGCGCTTGAGACACCGTTGCAGCGAGGTCAGTTTGGCGAGGAGTACGGTATCATTCTTCATTAACGAACCTTTCGACCTGCCTGTTGAGGATGTATCTGATATTGGGCAGTTCATCTTCACGAAAATACCACAGTTTGCGCAGCAGACGTGCATACTCGTCGTTGGATCGCTTCAGAACAACCACCCCTTTTTCAAATACTTCCACAAGAATGATCCCTGAGACCCGGTGCAGGTCAACAAGATCCACAGTGCGTCCCAGAGCTCTTTCCAGTTTCCGGCACAGTTCGGCGGTTCGGGCAATGCCCAGGGGGGCTGTTCCCGCTATCGCGATGTCCACGTCGCTGTCTGCACGCAGGCGTCCCGATGCAGCCGAGCCGAAGAGGATGGCGGTCATGATCTCCGGAAAATTATCGAGAGTTTTAAGGATTGCGTTGCTGATCTGTTCTGCAGGGTGTGCCATGAGGCATAGCTCCGGTTAAACAACAATATTTTCTAAAAGCGTGATGCCGTACGGTCAAGGCCGGGCGACCCGTTGAGAGAACGTTCCTGGTTGGGGGTACGGTAACAGTGTTCTTCGCAGCGTGCCGTGATGCCGGACGGGGGGCTCCCG
The DNA here is from genome assembly GCA_041685265.1 of Desulfomicrobiaceae bacterium. GTDB lineage: Bacteria > Desulfobacterota > Desulfovibrionia > Desulfovibrionales > Desulfomicrobiaceae > JAWLGC01. The sequence continues at coordinate 11,133 of JAWLGC010000022.1, forward strand.
TGGTGGATCGTTCACGAAATCCGAATTTCTTCTACCCGGATTTTTTTGAAAATGCCACCGGGATTTGCGGACCGTGATCCCTTTTCCGGCGTGCTGATGTCTGATACAGGAACGAAACGTCCACCATTTACTCGTCCTTTTACTGGAAAGGAGTGCCCGAAATGATCCGCTTTATCCGTCAGGTTTTTTTTTATTGTCTGGTTCTGTGCCTGCTGTCCTTGGCAGGAACCCAAGCCGCCGCGGGAGAGATCTCCGATGCCACCTGGGAGTGTCTGGACTGCCATGCCGTGGTTCATCCGGGTATTGTTCAGGGGTGGCGTCTCAGCCGGCATGCTGCAACGAGTCCGTCCGAGGCCATGCAGGTTCAGGGACTGGGGCGCAAGATCTCCAGCACGGATGTTCCCGGGGAGCTGTCCGAAACGGTCGTCGGGTGTGCCGAGTGCCACGTCCTGCGCCCGGACAAACATGCGGACACCTTTGAGCACAACGGGTATCTGGTCCATACCGCGGTCTCCCCGGATGACTGCGGGGTATGTCACGACACCGAGCGGGATCAGTACCGACAGAATATCATGTCCCATGCCCGCGGCAACCTGCTGGACAATGCGGTCTATCAGGACCTGATGACTTCCATCAATGGAACTCCCGTGCGTCGCGGGCAGGAGCTGGGGATCGAGCCGTCCGGGCCCGAGACCGAGGCGGAGTCCTGCCTGTACTGCCACGGCACCCGGTTGGAGGTCGCTGGAACGGAGCTTCGGGAAACCGTGATGGGCGAGATGGAATTTCCGGTCATTGCCGGGTGGCCCAACCAGGGCAGCGGCAGGATCAATCTCGACGGGAGCAAAGGGTCGTGCGCTGTGTGTCATACCAGACACCAGTTTTCCATGGCTGAGGCCAGAAAACCGGATACCTGCGCCGAGTGTCACATCGGACCCGACGTGCCGGCCGTGAAAGTCTATAAGGCCAGCAAGCACGGGACCATTTACGCCTCGCACAATGATTCCTGGGATTTTTCTCCGACTCCGTGGACCGTGGGGCAGGACTTTACCGCTCCCACCTGCGCGGTCTGTCACATCAGCCTCATCACCGATACCGAAGGGGAGGTGGTGGCCGAGCGGACCCACGCCCTGTCCCCCAGACTGCCGTGGCGCATATTCGGCCTTATCTACGCCCATCCCCAGCCGGCTTCCCCGGACGTCACCTCCATCGTCAACAAGGACGGTCTGCCCCTGCCCACGGCCCTGGACGGAACCCCGGCGTCGGATTTTCTGATCGGAAAAAAGGAAATGGATAAACGGAAAACAGCCATGCAGGGGCCCTGCCTGGCATGCCATGATCAGGGACTGGTGCGTGAACACTGGACCCGGTTCGAGAATACCATCGAACGGACCAACAGGGCCACTCTGACTGCGACGGAGCTCATGCAGGAGATCTGGACCAAGGGGTATGCGACCGGGCCCGCTTCGGGTGCGAGCCTGTTCGACGAATATGTGGAGAAGGTGTGGAGCGATTCCTGGCTGATTCAGGCCAATCATATCCGGCTGGCCTCGGCAATTGCCGGGGGAGGGGACTACGGGGTTTTTGCCGAGGGAAGATACGAACTGAACGGTAAAATCCGCGAGCTGCACGACTGGCTGCGGCTGCGGGATGGTCTGCAGGCGGATCGGTGAGAAAACAGAAAGGTGAGTCCTCAGCGGCCCGGGAAATCCCCTCGGGCCGCTGAGACCAGGGCCTGGAACAGTCGACGCTGACTGCGGATCTGGGGGAGGTACTCGGGGTGCCACTGGACCCCGATGACGAAGTCGCGGGAGATGTGTTCCACGCCCTGGATAACGCCGTTGTCCTCCCGGGCCGTGATGATCAGATTCTGCCCCAGGGTCCGGATGGACTGGTCATGCAGCGCATTGACCCGGCAGGTCTCGCTGCCCAGGATGCGCTGCAACCTGGTTTTGGGGGTCAGCAGGATCCGCTTTCGGGGAAAGAGGGTTCTGATTTTCGGATCTTCGGTGTAGAAGGAGGAGATGTCCCGGTACAGGGTCCCCCGGAAGCGGGTGTTGATCAGCTGGGCTCCCCGACAGATGCCGAGGACCGGGATATTGCGCGTCAGGGCGTGCTGCAGATGATCGAGCTCCATGGCGTCCCGTGGCTTGTCCACCCCGCCCCCTTCCTTGAGGCTGAGCAGGTGCCTGACCGGAAAGAGCAGCAGAGAAAGCAGGAGAGAGAGCCACGGGCGTTCGGTCTGTCTGAGGACTGTCTCGGGATGCAGGGCGAGGTCCTCTTCTTCCGGCTGGAACCATCTGGCCGGATCAATGTCGGCTCCGCCGCCGAGAATAAGTCCGTCGAACCGATCCGGCGGGGCGGGGCCGGACGGGGTGGCCCGAATCGCCCTGCCGCCGGCCAGAAAAACCGCCAGCCTGGTGAACATCCAGGCCGAAGCCCCGCCCCTGTCCGGCCCGGTGACCAGAATCACGGGGCGTTTCACTGTCCGACGTGCAGCCATTGCCTGACCTGTTTTATCCATGCGGTCTTGCGAAACAGGGTGTTTTTAAGGCCCAGCCAGGCATTACCCATCTCCCTGAGCCGGTCGGAATCGGCGGCCAGTCGCTCCACCTGCACCCAGCGCTGCCATTCCTCGGCCGGACTCCAGTGCGGATCGTCCACCAGACAGTTGGGCAGTCGGTAGTGGAAGGTGGGCCGCGGCGAGATGAGGTTGTTCTGCTCCGGAACGGCTTCCAGAATCCGGTCCCGATCGATCCAGGCAAAGAGCGGGAGCATGTCCAGGCTCCTGTTTCTGGTCGGATTGTGCTCCAGGTAGTCCCGGATCAGGCCGTCCATGTCCGGATCGTAGTCCGGGCTCAGCACCATGCCCACATACGGCTCGGGAAAGTCGTCGATGAACCGGGTCATCTTCCGGGAGACATCGATCTGCGACTCTTCGATGATCCAGTCCTGAAGCAGGAGAAATGCCTGCAGGTGGCGGCGCAGAGTGCGGGCGTCAAGGGACGGGGACTCCGGGTTGATGTGCAGTCCAAAGGCGTTCAGAAGAGACGCTTTGGAGCCTTTGGCCCCGGCCAGACGCAGTTTCCGGTTCAGCTCGTTCACGGTTTCGAGCCGGGTGACCGGGATGGGCGGAGTGACGATCTCGTTGGGGATGACCGTGGCGCTCACCTTTTCCACCACCTCTTCCAGGCCGAGTCGCACCTCGCTGTTTTCAAGGGGCAAACCCAGCTTGCGGAAGTAGCCTTCGTACTTTTTGGTGCGGACGATGTCCGCGTCAACCTTGACCTCGAATCGCCCCAGTTCCGTCTTCACCGTGTACTGGAACCGGTTGTGCTCTGTTGGTTCGCCGCCAAAGACATCCCGGACGACCCCAACGGCCCGGGGCAGGTCCAGGCCGGTGAATTCGAACTCGAACCCCACCAGGCGGGGGCGGTTATTGTCACGACTCAGGGGCACGGGAGGCTGGATAAAGTCCATGGTGTACACTCCGGGTCAATAGATTTTGCGTCTGGAAAAGCTCGACCCGAGAACACTGAACGTGTTCTCCACGATGAACAGGGAGTAGGGGTCCGCGGTGAAGACCAGCTCCTCGAGACGTTTGAGCTGGACGTTGTTGACCACGGTCATGAGTACGTTTTTTTCCTTGCGTGTATAGGCCCCGAATCCCTTCAAAAAGGTGGCGCTTTGCTTCATGTGCCGCAGAATGTCCGCGGAGATTGCCTCGGCATTGTCTGAAATGATGAACACCACCTTGCGCTGGTTGAACATGGACAGCATGTACTCCATGGTTGTGGAGGTGATGAAGACCATGATCAGAGAGGCCACGATGAGGTCGTTGTTCAGATGAAACGCTGCGGACAGGAACAGAATGCAGTTGAAGAAGATGTAGAATTTTCCGATGCCGATGTTGTACTTCTGGAACAGGTATACGGCCACCACGTCCAACCCCCCGCATGAGCCGAGGGATCTGAGCACGATGCCGGCCCCGATGCCGCAGATCATCCCTGAGGCCACTGCGGCATAGAGCTGGTTGTGCAGCTCTATGTTCACTGAGATTGCGGAATACAGAGACGAAGTAATGAGCATGGCGTACAGGCTGTAAAAGCAGAATCTTCTGCTGACTTTGAACCAGGCAATGGCAAATATGGGCACGTTCAGCAGCAGGAACCATTGCCCTGGATCCAGGAAACCAACAACGTAGTAGAGCAGGGTGCCCATCCCGAACAGTCCGCCGGGGATAAAGTTGTGCGGCACGGCAATGCCTTTGGCTCCGATGATGAAGATCAGGGTGCCCAGGGTAATTAAAAAAAGGTTCCATCCTACAGAGTAGGTAATGTCATAGCGCTTGGAAATGTCCGGAATTTTCATGTATAGTGAGATTGTTGGTTAGAGGGAAATCGGGAGTGTGCTCCAATTCGAGAACCTGCGTGCACTTTTGCCTGGCTCCACGCGGCCCCTGCCTTTTTTCGATGGTTTTGTCGAGTGTGTAAATCCCCCTGACCCCCTCGACGGGGGGATTTTTATGCTCGCACCCCGGTGTCAGCTGAAGGTTCACGAAGGGCCTGCGTAACTTCAGTTGATGGATAGGTGTTCTGCCTGGTGCTGCTCAGAGAATCTGGCCCAGAAATTCCCGGGTCCGGTCCTGCTCGGGCTGTTCGAAAATCGTTTCCGGAACATTTTTTTCCAGCACCACCCCGCCGTCCATAAAAGCCACGGTGTCCGCCACCTCCCGGGCAAAACCCATTTCGTGGGTGACGACCATCATGGTCATGCCTTCGTCGGCCAGTTCCTTCATGACACCGAGGACCTCGCCCACCAGTTCCGGGTCCAGGGCGGAGGTGGGTTCGTCAAAGAGCATGACGTCCGGCTCCATGGCCAGGGCCCGGGCAATGGCCACGCGCTGCTTCTGGCCGCCGGAAAGGGTGTCCGGGTACGCCTCGATCTTGTCGCTCAGGCCGACCTTGTCCAGATAGTGGCCGGCGATTTCCGCGGCCTGCTTCCGGGGGGTGCGTTTGACCTGGGCCGGACCTTCCATGACATTGCCGAGTACGGACATATGCGGAAACAGGTTGAAGTGCTGGAAGACCATGCCGACATGAGTCCGCAGCTCGTTGATGGCCCGTTCGCTTCGGACCACCCGCCTCCCGTTGACCTCGATACAGCCCACTTCAAAAGGCTCCAGATAGTTGATGCAGCGAAGCAGGGTGCTTTTTCCGGAGCCGCTGGCTCCGATGACACAAACCACTTCCGACGGGGCGACGTCAAGGTCGATTCCGCGCAGAACGTGGTGGCTTCCGAAATGTTTGTGCAGGTTGCTGATGCTGATCATGGGGTTGGCATCCATTAGGCGCTCCTAGGTGGTTGCGGTTACGTCCAGCCGGGCTTCGATGCGGTTGAACAGCCAGGTGAACAGGCCAGTGTAGAGCAGATAGAATCCGGCTGCAATGGTCAGCATCTCCATCATCATAAAATTGGACGAGGCCAGCTGCTGGGATTTGAGGAGCAGTTCGTTGATGGTGATGGCACTGGCCAGGGAGGAGTCCTTGAGGGCGATGATGAACTGGTTGCCGAGGGCCGGGACAGCCCGTTTGAATGCCTGGGGCAGGATGATGCGGACCATGGCCCGGGGATACGGCATGCCCAGGCTGCGGGCCGCCTCCATCTGGCCCGGGGATATGGACCCGATGGCGCCCCGGAAGATTTCCGCGATGTAGGCGCCATTATGGATGCCCAGAGCCAGCATGGCCGAGGGCAGGGCGGCCAGTCCGGCTATACTGCGCATGCCGTAGTAGATGAACAACAGCTGGAGCAGAAGGGGAGTGCCGCGGATGAGGTAGATATAGGCGTGGGCCGGGAATGAAAACACTTTTTTGGACGAGATGCGCATGAAGGCGGTGACCAGGCCCAGCAGCAGACCGAGAATGATGCCCAGAACCGTGATCTGCAGCGTCATCCAGGCTGCAGGAATGAAATAAGGGAAAAATTTGGAAAGCGCGCTGATATCGTAATACATGGGATATCCCCGAGGCTTGTATCGAACCGGGACGGTTCCGGATCGAAAAGAGAAGTGCCCGAGCGGGCCGGTCGGTAAACAGCCGGCCTGCTCGGGCACCTGATGAAAAAAGCGTACTCTTCTGCCGCCTATTTTACGGTCACGTCCACATTGAGCCACTTTCTGGAAAATCGGCTCAGCGTTCCATCGTCATGCATGGCGGTCAGGGTCTTGTCCACAGCTGTGCGCAGGGTCTGGTCCTCCTTGCGAAAGGCCACGGCGATTGCCTCGCCCCGCAGGGGGGAGCCGAGAAGACGGACTGAGAACTTGCCGCTGTTCATGGCATTGACTCCGACCACGCGGTCGGTGATGACTCCGTCCACCACGGAGTTGCCGAGCTCCATCAGTGTCTGTGTGTCGTCCTTGTACAGCCGTATCTCTCCTGCCCCGAGTTTTTTGGCGTCTTCCTCGAAGGTCGTTCCGGTCACCAGTCCGATGGTTTTACCCTGCATCTCCTGTGCACTCTCGTAGGAGGAGTCTTCGTGGACCAGAACCTGGGCCCCGGAATAATAATAGGGAACCGAGAAATCCACGACTTTTTGTCTCTCCGGGGTAACGGCCATGCTGCCGAGAATCCCGTCATACACCCCGGAACGCAGTCCCTCGATGATGCCGCTCCACTCGGTAGTCACCGGCTTGAAGGTCACCCCGAGCCTGGAGGCGACTTCCCGAGCCACATCCACGTCGAATCCGACCAGTTCGTTGCTTTCGTTATAGAAGTTGAATGGAGGATATCCCCCGCTCATGGCAAAGCTGATGGTTCCGGCATTTTCGACCCGCGACAATCCATCCTCGGCCTTGTCCTGGCCGCAGCCCGTCAAAAGGAACATGGTCAGTACCAAAAGCACAATTTGTGGAATCCTTTGCATTTCAACTCCTTCGTGTATGTTTTCCAAAATTGGGTAGAAAATCAAATCAGGATGCTCGGCTCAGGGCAAGGGGACATATCCGGCGTCAATCGGGTAGCGAGGCATCCCTGAAAAAACGGTCCCGGTCTGGAAGGATTCAGACCGGGACCGCGTTGTAAGCCGGAGAGAGGAAGCGGGAAAGGAAATGCGGAGGATTGCGGTCAGCCCAGAAGCATGATGATTTTGGTGGCCATGATCATGCCGATAAGCGCCACCGGGTAGACGGTGGCATAGGCGGTGCTGGCGTAGGAGGTTTCGCTCAGGGAGGAGGCTGCAGCCAGACCGGGGGTGGAGGTCATGCTGCCGGTCAGAACCCCGAGCATGCGCAGAAACGGGATGCGCAGGACCGTGGCGCACAGGGCCGCTCCGCCGATCATGGGCAGCAGGGTGATCAGGATCCCGGCCGTGAACAGGGAAAAACCATATTCCTGCAGGGTCGGGAGCAGAGAGCTGCCGGCCTTGGTGCCCACGACGGCCAGGAACAGGCCCAGCCCGAGATCGCGGATCAGGGTGTTGGCCGGTCCGGGCAGTTCCGTGATCATGGGGCCGATCTGGCGCAGGGCTCCGAACAGGAGTCCCGAGATCAGGACGCCCCCCGTGGAGCCCAGGGTAAAGACGCCCATGCCCGGAGCGAACAGGGGGACATGGCCAAGAAGCAGGCCGCAGAACAGCCCGAGAAGCATGGCGACCACGTTCGTTGCGTACAGGGCCCGGACATCATTGCCCAGCAGCTCCTTGATGGTCCGCAGGGCCTCCGGGTGTCCGACAACATGCAGAACATCCCCGTGGCGCAGTCGGACCTGCGGGCTGGCCGGACAGTCGAATCCGTTGCGGGTGATGCGCGAGACGCGGACGCCGTACAGATTCGTCAGATTCAACGCTCCCAGGGTCCTGCCGGTCACCTCCTGATGGGTCAGAAGGACTTTTCTGCTTTCCAGAGCGGAATCGAAATTCAGATCCATCTTCACCTCGGGGCCGATGATCATCCGGACATGAGCCAGGGCGTCTTTGGTCCCCACGACTCTGAGGGTATCGCCCAGGCGCAGGACCGTCTCCCCGGTAACCAGTTCGGCAGCGGAGTCCCCTTTGTGCAGAATCCTGGTGACGGTCACCTGGCTGGACCGAATGGGAAGAACGTCCTTGACCCGGGAATCGGTCAGGTTCGGATTGGTGACCTCCAGATGGGTGAAGGTGATTTCAGGGTGAATGGAACTGAGTTCTTCCCGTAAACGTTTTTCTTCGGTCTTGATGTTTTTGCGCAGCAGCCAGGGGAGCAGCTTGACAAAGAGCACCACGCCGATCACGCCGAATGTGTATGCAACCCCGTAGGCTGCCGGGGCCGCACCGTCGTGGGCCAGTTCCACGGCCACGGCCAGCCCCGGTGTCGAGGTCAGGGCTCCGGTGAACAGGCCGGCCGTTATTTCTCTGGAAAATCCGAACCAGTATCTGCATCCCAGCGCAGTGCCCAGCGCGATAACGATGATACCGGCGGTTCCCAGGCTGAGGCTCAGCCCGCCCTGCTTCATGGACTGCAGAAACCCCGGGCCTGCCTGTTGGCCCACCGAGTAGATGAAGAAAATGAGTCCGAGGGATTGCAGGACAGGAGGCAGCGTGAATCCGGCGAAGCCGAACAACAGACCGGTGAACACGATGGCTGATGAGCCCAGGGAAAAGGTTCTGATTCTGATCCGTCCCAGGCAGTGTCCGGAAAGGACCACGGCCAGGAGAAGAAATATCGGATTATGCAAATATTCCATGACGTGCTGGTATTGGAAGGTGTTTCATGAGGCTGTAATGGGGCACAGCTACTCCTTTTCGATGGGAAAGCAAGCGCGGGAAAGGGCAGGGAAACAGAAAAAGCCCGTCCGGAGACGGGCTTTGAGATCTGGAGCGGGAAACGAGATTTGAACTCGCGACTTCAACCTTGGCAAGGTTGCACTCTACCACTGAGTTATTCCCGCAGAATTTGGAGGCGACACCCAGATTTGAACTGGGGAATGGAGGTTTTGCAGACCTCTGCCTTACCACTTGGCTATGTCGCCTGAATCGTGGAGCGGGAAACGAGACTCGAACTCGCAACCCTCAGCTTGGAAGGCTGATGCTCTACCAATTGAGCTATTCCCGCTCACGAGAAGAAAGCTTTTATAGAAAGCGGTTTGGGACGTCAAGTAAAAAAAAGGGTGACTCTTCACCTCGGGTAAAAAGTCTGGGGATAGGGATTAAAAGGATTATGTTCCTCTGTCGCAGGGGTACAGGATTATCCGGCCTCTGGCCATAACCCCGTTTATCCTTCTATTCCCTATACTCCCTTATTTTTTTATCCAGGGTGAATAGTTACTTCCCTTTTATCGAATCCGGTCGGCGACGTTGTCCTTGATCCAGTGGGCGTCCCACCATTCCAGGGGGTCGACGGGGATGCCGGAGACGATCATGCCGAAATGGAGATGGTCGCCGCCGGCCATGCCCGTGGCCCCGGTCCTGCCGATGATCTCACCCTTTGTGACCCGGTCCCCGACGGCTACGTCCATGGAACTCAGATGGGCGTACAGGCTTTGCAGACCGAAGCCGTGGTCCAGAATGATCACGTTCCCGTAGATGCCCATGAAATCGGCATAGACCACGGTGCCGGTGTTTCCGGCCGGAACCTCGGCCTTGGCCGTGGAGGCGAGGTCCTGGCCCAGGTGGGTCTGGTGGTCGACTTTTTTGCCCTTGTACAGATAGTCTCTGGAATCAGCGAACCTGGCCCGGCTGGCGGCGCGGGGCAGTCGGATGAAGGGGCCGTTCCAGAGCACCTCGCGGGAGGTTTCAGCGCCGATGGACTTCAGTGCATTCCGGTTTTTTGTTCGGATCTCGTTGTTGACCTTGAGAAAGATCTCCAGATTATCTGTTTCCCCGGGGTAAAGGTTTCTGAACTGAGGCATTTTGGCGTCCAGAAAAGATTGGGGAAGTCTGATGATGTCTTTGCGGAACCGTTTGCCGATGATGTGGTTTCGAAAGCCGGTCTGCAGCATATTCCCGGCCTTGTCTTCAGCCATCAGAGTGGGGGTGTCCTGCCCTTTGACCGCATTGAACGGGAAGGCGAAAAAGCAGAGATAATCTCCCTTTTCGGTTTGGTAGCCCGGAAAAAAGTCCTGTCCCACGGTCACCCCGGTCTTTCGGACCGGTTCGGACAGGTCGTAGCGAATCACGCCGGTTCCTCCCCGGCGGACATTGTGGTGCATGCTGTCGATGGTCACCCGGGGCGGGGTGGCGTCGAAGATCATGGATCGCTGCACCCGAGCCGTGTTGCCCTTGCCCCAGTGGTTGAGGGAGCGATCCGAGCAGGTCACCATCAATTCGAAGGGACCTTCTTTGCCCAGATCCTTTCCAAGGGTGAAAGAGCCGGACCAGGTATGTTGATCAGGGCCGAAGGCTCTGGTGAAGACGGACCGGGTGGAGTTGTCCTTGACCAGCAGGACCTCGATATCTTTGAGCCCCCGCCCATCGTCCTGTACCGTGACGGTAAACTCCGTGGCCAGGGACGCGAACGGTGTGTCCGGGCTGACGGTCATGGTCGGGACGCTCCGCTCGCCGTAGATGACGATGCCGGCCCCCAGGCCGCCGAAAATGATGATCAGCAGAAAAAGAAGAAAAAAACGCTTCACGAAAAAACTCCTGTTCGGCGTGTTCAGGTCGGCACTCGAAGTGAAAGAAGCCCTGAACCGGCGCTCCGTTTTTCGTCCCGATCGGTTTCGAGACGTGATGGATTCGGTTGTTGCGGCCAGAGCCTAAGAAGTGTGGTCGTGTTTGGCAAGGGGGAGATAGGGGCAGGAAAAGGCAGCGCCCCGACATTCCGGCCGGGCCGGCGGCGTCAAGGGCGCTTTGTTTGTGGGGTCACGCTTCGTACTGGTCCATGGTTGCGGCCATTTCCCGCAGAATGCCTATGGCTTCGCGGGCCTCCTGCAGGTCCATGATGCGCAGGGCGAATCCGGCGTGGACAATGAGGAAATCCCCCGGATCAGGGTCGTGTTCAAGAAGCATGAGCGAGGCCTTGATTTCGGAGCCGCCTTCGCCGCCTACGCGGCAGGTGGCCACGCCGTTTTCCATGGAGACCACTTCAGCTGGAACGGCCAGGCACATAGCTTATTTCCTCCGGTGTTTTTCGGTCGTGATCCGGGATTTCCTGCCAGGATCCTCCGGACTGCTCGATTTCCTGCAGGATGGCGGTGATCATGGTCCCGGAATTTTGTATGGAGCTCTCGGAAAGGTCTGTGGCCATGGTCTGGTAGTCAAAGGGCTCCATGCCTACGATGACTGCTTCAGGGCGGTTGCCAAGCAGATCGCAGTACACCAGAGTGTCCACCAGGTCGGTCTGATGCATGGAGTCGTTGAAGGCCAGGCTTTTGCGCAGATCCTCACCGGTGAGTCGGTAGACGGAACCGGGCGGTGAATCCCCCAGAACAGCATCCACTACGATAAGGGAGTCGGAGTTGATGATCGCGTCCATGAGTTTCATCCCCAGGGTCCCGCCATCCATGAGGGTTACGTTGTCCGAAAAGGAGTACTCGCGTTCCAGACGTTCGATCATGCGTACGCCGATGCCTTCATCCGTATACAGGACATTGCCCACGCCCAGAACGAGAATCCGGTTGTATTCCGCTGTCATGTTGTTCCTTGTGCGATCTGAGGTCCAAAAAGAGAGACCGGCGCGCTGTTCCGTGGAACCGCGCGCCGGACGGGTGTCGGTTCAGATATCCTGTCTACAGGATCTTGAATTTGTGCACTTCATTGGTGCGGGAGTCAATGACATGCACTCCGCAGGCGATGCACGGGTCAAAGGAGTGCACGGTCCGCAGGATTTCCACGGGTCGTTTGGGATCGAAGACCGGAGTCCCGATGAGGGCCTCCTCCACCGGACTCAGTTTTCCTTTACCGCAGCGGGGGCCGAGATTCCAGGTGGAGGGAACGACCAGCTGGAAGTTGGCGATCTTGCCGTTTTCGATCCGGATCCAGTGGCTCAGGGCACCCCGAGGGGCGTTGACGTATCCTACTCCCTGGGCTTCGTCGGGCATTTCCCATTCCTGATAGATTTTGGTGTCGCCGCTTTTGGCATTTTCTTCCAGCTCCATGACCCAGTCGCCCATGGCCTTGGCCGTGATGGCGGTCTCGATGCCGCGGGCAGCGGTCCGCCCCAGGGTGGAAAACAGGGCTTCCTTGCCTACGCCCAGAGTGGAGGTGACCAGGTCCACGTATTTGACCGCCTCGGGGTGTCCCTTGGAGTAGGCGACCAGGATGTGGGCCAGAGGCCCGACTTCCATGGGTTCGTCCTGATATCTGGGGGCCTTCATCCAGGAGTACCGCTCTTTGTCCTCCAGGCTGGTATACTGCGGGTCGGTGACACCTTCGTAGGGATGGTGCGCTCCGGATCCTTTGTACCAGCTGTGGGACAGATGCTCCTTGATCAGGTCCGGGTTGAAGTTCTTGGGATTCTTGAGATCCCGGTTCCAGAGGATGCCCTGGGGAAAGTACCGGCTGTTGAGGTCGTATTCGTCTTTGGGAAAATCGCCGAAGCTCATGAAGTTGGTGCAGCCGCCGATACCGCCCCAGTCCTTGTAGGCTCCCCCGATGACCAGCAGATCCGGAATATAGAAGTCGTCCACGAACTGCCGTGTTTCCCGGTGCAGTTGACTGAATTCTGCAATCCGCTCCGGAGTGAGGCTGTCGTAACAGGTCACTCCGCCGACTACGGTGAACTGGGTGTGCGGGTTCTTGGCTCCGAACACGGCCATGGCCCGGGCCGCTTTGACCTGCAGTCTGAGAGCCTTGAGATAGTGGGCCGTGGCGATGAGGTTCACTTCCGGGGGCAGGTAGTAGGAGTCGTGTCCGCCAAGGAAGTAGGCATTGGTGAAGATGCCGAGCTGGCCGCTGTCCACCAGGGCCTTGAGTTTGTCCTGGACCGCCTTGAGTTCCGAGGCTGATTCGGGACGGGGATAATTGGTGGCCGCAATTTTGGCTGCTTTCTGGGGATCGGCGGAAATGGCCGCGGCCACATCCACCCAGTCCAGAGCGTGCAGGTGGTAGAAATGCACGATGTGGTCGTGCAGGTACTGGGCTCCGAGAACCAGGTTGCGGATCAGCCGGGCGTTATCCGGAATGCGGACTCCGACAGCATTGTCCACGCATCGGGTGGAGGCCAGGGCGTGGGTGTAGGTGCACACCCCGCAGGAGCGCTGGGTGAAATGCTGGGCATCGCGCGGGTCGCGGCCCTTGAGGATCATTTCCAGGCCGCGGAACAGCTGGGAACTGCTCCAGGCATTGGTGACCCGGCCGTTGTCAACTTCCACTTCAATACGCAGGTGTCCTTCGATGCGGGTCAGGGGGTCGATGACCACCGGCCCGGAGTAACTGCTCTGGGGCGTGGCAAATCCGGCGACAGGTGTTTCGGGACGACATCCAGCCATATATACCCTCCGTGAAATTTATAGTGCAATGTATTGGTTTTCAGGTGTTATCGTGTGTGTTGCTGCGTTGATCACTCAGGCTCGTAAAAGGGAGACTTGCTGTCCCAAAAACCGGGTTCGCTGCACCCGATGCAGGGGTGGCCGGCTTCCACAGGCCAGTTGGTCTGGTTGAACTTGACTTTGGGACAATTGTTGTAGGTCGAGGGGCCCTTGCATCCAAGCTCGTAGAGACACCATCCATTTTTGGCTTCCTCGGAGTCAAATGAGGGAGCGAACTCTCCGAATTCAAAATGCTCGAGTCGGGGGCAGTTTTCGTGGACCGTTTCTCCGTAGAACATCATGGGGCGGTTGTATTCGTCGAGTTCGGGCATCCCTTTGGTCAGAAGGTGGACAACGGTGCCCACGAAGTTGAGGGGATTTGGCGGACATCCGGCAATGTTGATGGGCTTGATTCCAAGGTGCTTGAGGGCGTCCCCCACTCCTTTGGCTCCGGTCGGATTGGGGGCGGCCGCCTGCACCCCGCCGAAGCAGGCGCATGCGCCGATGGAAATCACGGCCTGGGCCTTGGGCAGAATCTCGCTGCAGATCTCGAGCATGGTCCTGCCGCCCACCTTGCCGTAGATCCCGCCATCCTTGGTCGGGATGGCCCCTTCCACGACACAGATGAATCCCTTGGGGGAATGGATTGCCTGGTGCAGTGCTTCTTCCGCGGCCTCACCGGCAGCGGCCATGAGGGTTTCGTGGTAATCCATGGAGATGGTGTCCAGAATGAGTTCGTCAATATAGGGATCAACGGTTCTCAGGACGGATTCGGAGCACCCGGTACATTCCGCGTTGTGCAGGTATACTACGGAGGGCCTGTCTTTGGATGTAAGCGCCTGGGCAATGGTCGGTGCAAAAGTCGCCTCCAATCCCATGGCCGCTGCGACGGTAGCGCAGAATTCCAGGAACTCACGACGGGTGACCCCGCGCCGGGAGAGCCTTTCTTCCCCATCATTTTTTCCAAGGCCTACAAAATACTTCATACGAGGACCTCCTGGTGAAAATTAAGTTGTTAGAATCACATAAAGAAATTTATGCACTTAACGCACAAAAACCGGAGTACGTCAATAGGGGAGGGCGAAAATTTGTCAAACGAATCAATACTGGAGTCCCGTATTGCCTAAGCATATCCGAATCAGCGACATTAATGTTCCTGAATTGAATTTTGTTCTTATTGATGGCTACGAAAATTTTAAAAATAGCATGATTGAGCAAGATAGGGAGTCTAAAAATAAGTTGTTCAACCAAACGATTTTGTGGTAATATTTGAGTGTAATCGTCTGCTTTTGTGGGAACCCTTATCGAGCAAGGGGAACTGAAGGTAGTAACAAAAGAAGCAAAGAGAGTTTTTTTAACTCTTTCGTGTTATATATTTATTATACGTATGCAATATACGTCCTCGCTGCTATCGATAGAATGAATTGAAATCGGTTTGACATATCGATATATAGCCAAGTAGGTAGCTCCAAAATGAGCGTGTTAACTCAGTTGCTTATCACCTAAAGGAGGAGGGTATGAGTTTAACCAGGCGTGACTTTGTGAAACTTTGTTCAGGAACGGTGGCAGGTCTGGGCGTGTCCCAGCTCTTTCATCCGGGCCTGGTCATGGCTATGAAGGAAGGGATGCAGAAACATCCCGTGATCTGGATTCAGGGCCAGGGCTGTACCGGGTGTTCCGTTTCGATTTTGAATTCGACCAACCCGAGTATCAAGAAAGTCCTGCTGGATATCATCAGCATGGAGTATCATCCGACCATCATGGCGGCAGAAGGTCAGACCGCTATGGAACAGCTGTATGCCGCCGCTGAGAAGTTCAAGGGGAAGTTCTTCCTGGCAGTGGAGGGGGCCATTCCCATGGCCGCCGACGGAAAGTACTGTGTCGTGGGTGAGATGCACGACAAGGACGGAAACCACAGAGAAATCACCATGCTCGATGCTGTCAGCGAGCTGGCTCCCATGAGCGGTGGTGTTCTCGCCCTTGGCACCTGTGCCGCGTATGGCGGAATTCCCGGTGCCAAAGGCAACGTGACCGAGGCTGTCGGTGTGGGAACCCTTTTCGAAAAGAAGGGTATCAAGACCCCGGTGGTCAATATTCCCGGGTGTGCACCGCATCCGGACTGGATGGTCGGCTCCATCGCATATGTTCTGACCCAGGGAGCCCTGCCGGAACTCGACAGGGACGGCCGGCCGACTCTGTTTTTCGGGGAAAACATTCATGAGAACTGCCCCTATCTGGAACAGTTTGAATTTGCGGAGTTCGCCGAGACCTTCACGTCGAAGGGGTGCCGGTACGAACTCGGCTGCAAGGGCCCAAGCGTTTATGCCGATTGTTTTAAGCGGCGCTGGAACGGCGGGGTGAACTGGTGTGTCGAGAACGCCGTATGCATCGGGTGCGTGGAGCCTTTCTTCCCCGACGGCATGTCGCCTTTTTACGAGCCCGAATAAGCGATTATTCGCTACGCAATGAGGAGGTTATCAAATGTCTGATGCCAAACAGCCTGCCGCCGGCAAAAAGATCAAGGTGGCCATCGATCCGGTTTCCCGCATCGAAGGTCACCTCAAGGTCGAAGTCGAGGTCAAGGATGGCAAGGTCGTGGACGCCCGGTGTACCGGAGGGATGTTCCGCGGATTCGAAAATATTCTTAGAGGTCGGGACCCGCGGGACGCCTCGCAGCTGACCCAGCGCATCTGCGGCGTTTGTCCCACGGCCCATGCCACGGCGTCGGTCCGGGCCCTGGATGACGCGTTCGGCGTCAAGCTGACCAGCAACGGCCGCATCGCCCGGAACCTGATTCTTGGCGCCAACTACCTGCAGTCCCATATTCTGCACTTCTACCACCTGGCCGCTCTCGACTATGTGAATGGTCCTGACGTGGCTCCCTTTGTCCCCCGCTACGAAAAGAATGATGTCCGGCTCAGCCCGGAGCAGAACCAGATCGGGGTGGACCAGTATCTCAAGGCACTGGAGATCCGCCGGATCTGTCACGAAATGGTCGCCCTGCTCGGCGGGAAAATGCCCCATGTTCAGGGGCTTGTCGTCGGGGGAACCACCGAGATCCC
Organism: Desulfomicrobiaceae bacterium; assembly: GCA_041685265.1. Taxonomy (GTDB): domain Bacteria; phylum Desulfobacterota; class Desulfovibrionia; order Desulfovibrionales; family Desulfomicrobiaceae; genus JAWLGC01. Next base: position 27,634 of record JAWLGC010000022.1, read on the forward strand.
GAGTGCCGAGAAACTGGCCGCGTACGGCGAACGGTTCAAGAAGGTTCGGGCCTTTATCGAGGAAGAGTATCTGCCGCTGATCTACCTGCTCGGCAGTGCGTATCCTGATCTGCTGGCAACCGGCAAGGGATGCAAAAACATGCTTTCCTACGGGGTGTTTCCCATGGATGACGCTGAGCAGGAGTTCCTGCTCAAGCCCGGCGTATACACCGACGGCAAGGACCTCAAGCTCGATACCGACCGGATTCACGAGGATGTCAAGCACTCCTGGTTCGACGACGCAACCACGGGACTGCATCCCTCCAAAGGCAAGACCGTGCCCATGCCGGAAAAGGAGACCGGGTACAGCTTTGTCAAGTCGCCCCGGTATGACGGCAAGCCCCACGAAGTCGGCCCCCTGGCCCGGATGTGGGTCTCTAACCCCGAGCTCAGTCCTGCAGCCAGAAAGGCCGGATTCAAGCGGATGCGCGATTTCGGGGACAAGGCGTTCTCCATTCTCGGCCGGCATATCGCCCGGGCCGAGGAATCCCTGATCGTGGCCGATGCCATTGAAAAGTGGCTGGTTGAAGCCAAGGCCGGAGAAGAGACCTTTGTTTCCGCGCCCATCCCGGAAAAGGCCGTGGGCATGGGCCTTACCGAGGCGCCTCGCGGTTCTCTGCTCCACTTCGTGGACATCAAGGACCAGGCCATCGACAACTACCAGATTGTAGCCGCCACCCTGTGGAATGCATCCCCCCGGGATGACAAGGGTGCTCGCGGACCCATCGAAGAGGCGCTCATCGGCGTCCCCGTTCCGGATGTCGCCAATCCGGTCAATGTGGGGAGGACCATACGCGCCTTTGACCCGTGACTGGGCTGTGCCGTGCACGTGCTGCACGCAGAGACCGGTGAAGAAAGCGTCGTGGTCATGGACTAGTTCCGGACTTTACAAGCGACAGCTTCAAAGCCTAGGAAGGGCCGGGAAACCGGCCCTTTTTTCATGGAACGATAATACGGTTCGAAGGGACCATGGAGAGATGGATATGAAAAAACTGCTCGTACTCGGGGTCGGCAATATTCTGCTCAAGGATGAAGGGATAGGGGTGCATGCGGTACGGACATTCTGGGAGGAAAAGTGGCCCGATTCGGTGGACTTCATCGACGGCGGGACCTTTACCCAGGATCTGTTCTACCTGTTTCAGGAATATGAGCACATCGTGGTCCTGGATGTGGTCAAGGGGGGACGGGAACCCGGAACCATCTACAGGCTCGCCGAGAAGGATCTGCGGGACAACCCCCAGCAGTCCCTTTCCCTGCACGATATCGATCTGCTCGACTCCCTGAAAATGGCCGAGATGGTCGGAAACAGGCCCGAGCTGACGGTTATCGGCATCGAACCCCACACCCTGGACTGGGATCTGGAGATGACCCCGACCCTGCAGGCCGCCTTTCCCGGATTTGTGCAGACTGCCCGCAAGGAAATCCTGGGGATTCTGGGGCATTGACCAAAACACTATCGGAGAACCAATGAAAACCTTTGTATTGTCCGTCATCGGGCAGGACCGGCCGGGGATCGTGGCCCGGGTGTCCGCGCTGCTGGACAGCTTCGGATGCTCTATCGAGGATATCAGCCAGACCATCCTGAAGTCCGAGTTCGCGGCGATCTTCATTTTCACCAACCCCCGTGAGGAGGATCTGGGAGCAGTTCAGGCCGCACTGGACGAGAAGCTCGGTCCCCTGGAGCTGGCCTGTCGGGTCAAGGCCACGGCCCCGGTCTGTGCCGGGTGCAAAATCAAGGAGACCGACCCCTTTGTGGTTACCTCCTTCGGGCGGGATCGTCCCGGTCAGGTGGCCGGTATTTCCAGAGTCATGGAGCGTTTCGGATGCAATATCTCCAACCTGAAGGGAGTCAACCGCAGCGAACTCGGTCCCGGCGAGGTGGTTATGATTTTCGAGATCGACGCGCCCAAGGGTATGGATATTCCGGCGTTTCGGACCGCTCTGGCGGAAAAGACCAGGGACCTCGACCTGACCTGCAGCGTGCAGCACCGGGAAATTTTCGAAAGCATCAACAGGGTATAGAGGCTGCCGGACAATGGATCCCGGGGAGTCGGCCGGAGCACGGGCAGTCCGAAACTTTTTGAATTTCAGTCCAAGGAAAAAATATCATGTTGAGTGAACGTGAAGTGTTGTCCACGTTGGAGATGGTCCGGTACGAAAATCTTGACGTGCGGACCGTGACTTTGGGGATCAGTCTGTTTGATTGCGCCTCCGATGATCTGGAGCTGTTCAAGTCCAAGATCTACGGCCGGATCACCGGGCTGGCTAAGCGGCTGGTGGAGGTCTGTGACGAGTATGGGGACAAGTACGGTATCCCGGTGGTCAACAAGCGGATTTCGATCAGTCCCATCGCCGTGGCCGGGGCCCCCTTTGACGCGGCCGGAATGGTGGAGATCGCCAAGACCCTGGACAAGGCGGCCAAGGCGGTCGACGTGGACTTCATCGGCGGATTCAGCGCCCTGGTGGAAAAGGGGATGGCCAAGGGGGATCTGGCTCTCATCGAAGCCCTGCCCCAGGCCCTGACCGAGACGGACCGGATCTGCGCCTCGGTGAATGTGGCCAGCACCCGGGCCGGGATCAATATGGACGCAGTGGCCCTTATGGGCAGGACCCTCAGGGAAGCTGCGGCCATGACTGCGGACCGGGATGGTCTGGCCTGCGCCAAACTGTGCGTCTTTTCCAATATTCCCCAGGACGTGCCGTTTATGGCCGGAGCCTATCTCGGGGTCGGGGAGCCCGGGGCGGTCATCAATGTCGGGGTCAGCGGCCCCGGCGTGGTCAAAAAGGCCATAGACCGGGCGGTCCGGTCCAATCCCGAGGCCTCCCTCGGCGAGCTTTCCGAGGTCATCAAGCGGACCGCGTTCAAGGTCACCCGGGTCGGAGAACTTATCGGGCGCAATGTGGCCGATGCCCTGGGGGTCCGGTTCGGCATTGTGGATCTTTCCCTGGCCCCGACCCCCAATGTGGGCGACAGTGTGGGAGAAATTTTTGAAAGCCTCGGCCTGGGGCGGATCGGGGTGCCCGGGTCCACGGCAGCTCTGGCCATGCTCAATGATGCGGTCAAAAAGGGCGGTGCGTTTGCCAGCTGCAATGTGGGGGGCCTGAGCGGGGCGTTTATTCCGGTCAGCGAAGATCTGAATATCGCCGATGCCGCCAGTGAGGGCCATCTCTGTCTGGAGAAACTGGAGGCCATGACCGCGGTCTGTTCTGTCGGCCTGGATATGGTGGCCCTGCCCGGTGACACTCCGGCCGAGACCCTGGCCGGGATCATTGCCGACGAAATGGCCATCGGCATGATCAACAAGAAGACCACTGCGGCCAGACTGATCCCTGTGCCCGGCAAAAAGGCCGGAGATCGGGCCCACTTCGGCGGTCTGCTCGGGGAGGCCGAGATCATGCCCGTACGCACCATGGACGGCTCGGCCGGATTTGTGGGCAAAGGCGGACTGATCCCGGCCCCGCTACAGAGCCTGATCAACTGATTTTTTGAATTTTTGAATTTTTGAATTCTGGGATTCTGGGATTCTGGGATTCTGGGATTCTGGGATTCTGGAATTCTGGGATTCTGGGATTCTGGGACTTTGGGATTCTGGAATTCTGGGATTCTGGGATTCCGGGATTCTGGAATTCTGGAATTCTGGGATTCTGGGATTCTGGGATTCTGGGACTTTGGGATTCTGGAATTCTGGGATTTTGGGATTCCGGGATTTTGGGATTCCGGTTTCCGGGTTCTGGGAATCCCAGAATTTGCTTTCCA
>JAWLGC010000113.1:0-8080 GCA_041685265.1 Desulfomicrobiaceae bacterium
CGTTTTTATTTGCCCTTGCCGAAGAAGAACAGCCAGGGCCGAAAATCGAGAGGTGACACAAAAAAACGGACCGCCCTTCCGAGCGGTCCGTTTTTTTTTGGGGAGATCCGTATTGATATAACCTACAGGGCCTTGGCCTTCTGCAGTTCATCGATGGTGAATTCCCATTTGGTATTATGGGGAGGCAGAGATTCCTTGATAAAGAATTCCGGCAGCTGATCATCGGCCTTGGTGAAGCCGGCAGCTTCGTTAAAGGCGTATTCATCCTGCAGGATGGCGATACCGGCCTTGCCCACGTCGTCCGGAGTGAACTCGATGCCGAACCTGGCCGCAATCATCTTGGCGATGACTTCCAGGGAGTCTTCGGTGTCAAGGACGGCAAAGGCCACGAACAGGCACAGCCCGGTGGCGTCCACCGCGGCCGTGGCGATCTGCAGGTTTTTGGAGACATCCACGTTCCCTTCCGGAGCGAGGGGGTTCACGTCGCCACCGACCTTGAGGATGTTCTGGCATACTGCGTAGCCCGCGGTGTGGTCCGCTCCCATGGGCGTGGTGGCGTAGGTCACGCCGACACCCTTGACGGAACGGGGATCATAGGCGGGCAGGGCCTGGCGTTTGACCACGGGGATGCGCTCCACGCCGAAGGCCTCGCCTGCAAAGGCGGTTCCGTTGCCCATGATCTGTCCCATGGGGTCCTTCTTGTCATAGATCCGCTTGAGCAGATTCACGGCCGCGTCGCCGTCGCCCCAGGGGATGATCCCGCCGTCCATGGCCATGGCCACGGCATTGCCCATATCGATGGTGTCCACGCCGAGGTCGTCGCAGAGTCGGTCGCATTTGGCAATGGTGTCCACATCCTTGATCAGGGCGTTGCCCCCGAAGGCCCACACGGTCTCGTATTCGAAGCCGGAAGTCAGGTACTTTTCATCCTTGTCCGTATACGCCTGGGAACACTGGATGATGCACCCGGGATGACATCCTTCCTTGACCGTGCCCTTGCGGGCTTCCATATTCTCAACGATCTTTTCACCGCTGATGTCCCCGACATGCTCGCACTGACCGGTCCGGAAATTCTTGGTCGGGAAGGCGCCGGCCTCATTGATGATGTTCACCAGAATATTGGTCCCGAATGCGGGCAGCCCCTGACCGGTGACCGGATGCTCCTTAAGAATGTGCGCCCACCGTTTGGCCGCTTCCTTGAAGGCCTCTTTATCGGCCACGGGCTGGGCCTTGACTCCGGCGTCGTCGATGATGATAGCCTTGACCTTCTTGGACCCCATGACCGCACCCATACCGCCGCGTCCTGCGGCCCGTGCCGGATGTCCGTTGGGGTCAGAAAACTGAATGGAGGCCACCTTTCGCAGGGTTTCTCCAGCAGGGCCGATGACCATTACCCCGGTCTTGTCTCCGTGTCGTTTCAACAGAGTTTCGGTACAATGGTATGTCCCGAACCCTTCCAGGTCGGCCGCATCCTCGAACCGGACCCCGTCCTTGTCGATGATGACGTTAAAAAAAGGTGCATCTACTTCGGGTTTGTCTTCAAGAACAATTCCCACGATATCCAGTTTGGCCTGTTTCTGTGCAAACATGCCTCCGGAGTTGCTTTCCTTGATGCCGCCGGTCAGGGGGGATTTGGCTCCGACTGAAATACGTCCGGAGTTGGCAGCGATGGTCCCGGTAAGCAGCCCGGCCGCAATGACCAGCTTGTTGTCCGGCCCGATGGGATTACAGGTTGCGGGAACTTCATTGAGCACGAGACGGGACGTCAGTGCCCTGCCGCCGAGCCCTGCATATTTTTCCAGAGCATCTTCGAACGTATACGTCCGCTCCCTGGTGTTGATACGAAGAATCCTGGCCATGGTTTCCTCCTGGTTTAAATGGGAAGGTTCAAACTTCGTTTGTCACATCGTCGAATCCCGAACAAGCGGACAGGGAATCGTCCACTTCCCAGGTCTCGCACACCCCGTCGGGACGGCAAACCTGCTCGGAAAAATATTCACTTTCCAGTTCCCAGACACAGACATCCTGGTCGAGAGAACCGACCTCCGACTCGTTCTGCATGTCTCCCTCCCTGATCTTGCGGGATTGTCAGGCCGGGAACATGCTCCCCACCGACTGTCCCTGGTCCTGGTTGCCCTTGCAAAAAAACGGGACGGACCCCTTTTCAAGGTCCGCCCCGGGAGCCGCAAGGAGGTTGCTCCGTAACTCCGGGACAGGGACCCTTCCCTGTCCCGGACAACTGATCAATATTACAGGGCTGCCTTGTAGATGGCGGCCACATCGGCGTCTTTCATGCACCGGGGATTGGTCAGGCCGCAGGCGTCTTTCTGAGCATTTCCGGTCATGACGGCGATATCCTCTTCCTTGACGTCCTTGCCGTACTTCTTGCCGAGTGCGATCAGACCGCTCGGGATTCCCACGTCGGCTGACAGCTTCTGAATGGCCTCCAGGGCCTTGTCGGCCGCGTCGCGCTGAGACAGACCCTCGACATTTTCGCCCATGAATTTGGCGATATCAACGAATCGATCCACGTTGGAGATAAGATTGAACCGCTCAACATGGGGCAGGAGAATGGCATTGCACTCGCCGTGGGGGAGATCGTAAAAACCGCCCAGCTGATGGGCCATGGCGTGTACATGACCGAGGCTGGCGTTGTTGAAGGCCATGCCGGCCAGAAACTGGGCGTAACACATCTTGTCCCGGGCAGTGATGTCCGCGCCGTTGGCAACGGCCTTACGCAGATACTGGGCGATGAGCTCAATGGCCTTCTGCGCGCAGCAGTCGGTCATGGGGGTGGCGATGGTGGACACATAGGCCTCTACGGCGTGGGTCAGGGCATCCATGCCGGTGGCCGCGGTCAGTGCCGGAGGCATGCCGACCATGAGCTGGGGATCATCGATGGCAATGCCGGGAGTGACGCGCCAGTCAACGATGGCCATTTTGACCTTGCGGGAGGTGTCGGTGATAATGCAGAACCGGGTCATTTCACTGGCGGTTCCTGCTGTGGTGTTTACTGCCAGGTACGGGGGCATGGGATTGGTGGACTGATCAACGCCTTCGTAGTCGTGAATCTTGCCGCCGTTGGCCACGACCAGGCCGATGCCTTTGCCGCAGTCATGGGAGCTTCCGCCGCCCAGAGAGATCAGGGAGTCGCATCCTTTGGACTTGTACATATCAACGCCGGCATGCACGTTGTTGTCCGTGGGATTGGGGATGGTTTCGTCGTAAACTTCAAAGGCCATTCCAGCTGCTTCGAGCAGATCGGTGATGGTCTTGGTGATTCCGGCACCGGTGATGCCTTTGTCGGTGACGACCAACGGCTTGGACCCGCCAAGGGCTTTAATTTTTGCAGGAATTTCTTTGGAGGCACCGATACCGATCAGAGTGACGCTGGGAATGAAGAAACCGTAAACCTGTTCTACGACTGCCATAACAATCTCCATGGTTGAAAGGTTTTCAAAAAAAATTTTCCCGAACCTTTCCTTCCTCTAGGCAAAATCGGGACCACTCAGCTCCTCCATGCTGGAAATTCCTTCATTTTCTCCATAACACATTTTAAATAAAAGAGTATTTTTTAAAAAGGGAAACCTTTATATCAGATCTCACGTAACATGACACATCAACATCTCGCACCCTTTTGACCCGGTTCGCTCCCGCCCCGAGTCAAAAAGAAACGGCCGGATCCGACATCTTGTCCTTCTGAAAAAACATCACCCTGTTCCCATTGAGCTTCACGCTTTTTTCCGCCATAATTACTATATAAAGCACTCCGGCATGCACTTTCATTCGAGGGAAAAGATGGACATCCGAAAATTCTCCATTCCTGAAATCATCTTCGGCAAAGGCAGCCTGCAATATGCGGGCATGTATGCCAGACAGCTCGGCGCCAGAAAAATTCTCCTGGTCAGCGACCAGGGTATCAAGCAATGCGGATGGGTGGACAAAGTCTGCGATATCCTGAACCGGGAGAAACTGGACTTCGTTCCTTTTCTGGATGTGTACTCCAACCCGCGGGACTTTCAGGTCCATGAAGGAGCCCGGCTCTACAAACGGGAAAATGCGGACGTTATCATGGCCCTGGGAGGAGGGAGTCCCATCGATCTGGCCAAGGGTGTAGGAATCATCGCCGGAAATGGCGGCATGATCCAGGATTACGAAGGAGCCAATCTGATCCAGTACCCCCTGCCTCCCATGATCACCATCCCGTCCACAGCCGGCAGCGGCTCCGATCTGTCCCAGTTCTCCATCATCACCGATGTGCAGCGCAGGGTGAAAATGTCCATTATCAGCCGGTCCCTGGTCCCCAATGTGTCCATCATCGATCCGACCATCCCCCTGACAGCGGACGACGAATTCCTGATCGCCTCGGCTATCGACGCCCTGGCTCATGCCGTGGAGTCCTATGTCTCCGTCATCGCCTTTTCCATGACCGAGCTACACGCCCTGCAGGCCATTTCCCTGATCCTCAAACACCTGAAGCCGGCGGTAGAGACCCGGTCGGACAAGGATATCGAGGCCCTGTGTGCCGCAAGCTCCGAGGCGGGCATCTCCTTCAGCAATGCCAGCCTGGGCATGACCCACGCCATGGCCCACTCCCTGGGCGGGGTGTACGACGTGCTGCACGGCCTGGTGCATCCGGTTTTTCTTCCGGCGGTGATGCGCTACAATCAGCCATCATGTCCGGAAAAAATGGCCACCATCGGAGAAATCATTCTCGGAAAAAGACTGAGCACCCCCAGGGAAACCGCCCTGGCCGGTATTGCAGAGCTGGAAGCCTTTTTTGAAACCTTTGATATCCCGACCCGGCTCAAGGCGATCATCCCGGACCGCAATCACCTGCGCCAGGTCTGTGAGATGGCGGTGCAGGACGCCTGTCTGCTGACCAACCCGAGACCGGCCAGTGCCGACGACATGCTGGCCATCTGTGAGGAGGTCTGGGAGTGAGCACCCGAACCCAACTCAACGACCTGATCGGATTTGAGTACACCAAACTCGGTTTCTTTCGGGAGGTTCAGGAAAAAATAGCGGAGCTGGAAGAATCCAATGCGGCCCTGCAGGCCAAGCAGCAGGAGATCCGGAACATTCTGGACGGCGTCACGGACATCCTGGCCCTGGTCACTCCGGACAGAAAAATTCAGGGGGTGAATCAACTCTTCCTGGACTTTTACGGTATCGACAAACCGGAAGGAAGACACTGCTACGAGGTCTTTCGAAGAAAAAAGAACCCATGCCGGGACTGTCCCCAGAAAACCGCAGGAAAAACCGGCAAACTGTGCCGGAAGACATTTCTGGAAGAGCATCACGGGAAGCAGGTCTACTTCGAGGTAACCGCCTCCCCCCTGTTCGACGAACGCGGGGAGATCCGGAACTTTCTCATTGCCAAACGGGACGTAACACTCGAAAAAGCGTACCAGGCCAAATACTACCAGGCGGAAAAAATGGCCACCATCGGCGTTCTAGCCGCCGGGGTTGCCCACGAGGTGAACAATCCCCTGACCGCGATCTCCGGTTTTTCCGAAGGATTGAAGCGACGCATCCCGCAGATGCATCAGCTGCTCGACAACATCGAGGGGGGGCGGACTCTGGCCGACGACATCGAAGACTACACCCTGACCATTCTTGAAGAATGCAACCGGTGCCGTGATATCGTCAGCAACCTGCTCTCTTTCAGCCGCCAGAAATCAGGGGTCTTCACCCTGATCGATCTGAACGTAGTCATCCAGGAAACATTGAAACTGGTCCGCAGGATACGGGAACAGTCCGATGGCAGACTGCATCTCGAGTACGCTCCGAAACCGCTTCTGATACGGGGAGATGCCTCGGAATTGAAGCAGGTCATTCTGAACATGGTGGTCAATGCATTCGACGCAGTCAAGGGAGACGGGGACATAACCATTCGGACAACATCCTGCGCTGCCGAGGACTCGGCCCTTATCAGCATTGAGGACACCGGAATCGGCATCCCTGAGACCAATATGGACAAATTGTTCGTCCCTTTTTTCACCACCAAATCGGCCGGGAAAGGCATCGGTATCGGCCTGGCCATATGCTATTCGATCATCAAAAAACACGGCGGGCAGATCGATGTCAGCAGCCAGGAAGGGTGCGGGTCCATATTCACCATCCGGCTGCCTCTGCCGGAAGCCAGCGAGCCACTATTATGAGTGCATTCAATAAGATAGAAATCCTGGTCGTCGATGACGAGGCCAGCATCCGCAAACTGTTCGAAAAGGAACTCAAAAACACCAGACGAAATATCGCCACGGCCGGAACTGCGTCCGAGGCTTTGAACCTGGTTCGGGAGACCCTCTTTGACATCATCGTCCTAGATATCCGATTGCCGGACATGAACGGAATGGATCTTCTGGTCCACTTTCAGGAGACCCTGCCCGATGTGGCCGTACTCATGATCACCGGCCACGGCGACATCGAATCGGCCGTGGAGGCCATGCGGGTCGGTGCCTACGATTATCTCACCAAGCCGTTCTCCCTGGACCGGGTGGAAATGATCATCGAAAACGCCTACCAGCGGGTCCGTCTGCAGCGGGAAAATCGACTCCTGAAACACTCGGAATCGGAACGGGGCCAGGCCACGCCCAACTTCATAGGGCACTCCAAGGCAACCAATCAGATGCGCTACCTGATCGAAAAGGTGGCTCCGACCAATGTCCCGGTGCTCATCACCGGCGAAAGCGGGACCGGAAAAAACGTGGCCACGACTGCCATTCATGCCCAGAGCAAACGGGGGGACACGCCCCTGATCACCAAAAACTGCGCCACGCTGGACAGAAAGCTGCTGCGCAGCGAACTGTTCGGATATGTCAAAGGCGCCTTCACCGGTGCGGAGAAATCTCAGGACGGTCTGCTGGCCCTGGCCAACAAGGGCACACTCTTTTTCGACGAGGTGGGCGAACTTTCCCTTGAACTGCAGGGAGCCCTGCTTCGGGTTCTGGAAACCCAGCGGTATCGCCGGGTGGGGGACAAAGAGGAACGATCCGTGGATGTCCGATTCATCTTCGCCACCAACCGCAACCTCAAAAAGGAGGTCGAAGAAGGACGTTTTCACGATGCCTTCTATCACCGCATCAATGTCTTTCAGATCGAGCTCCCCCCTCTGCGACATCGACGGGAAGACATCCCGGCCCTGGTGGAACACTCCCTGGGCCTGTTCTCCAGAGACGATCATTCCGGATACACAATAACCGATGAAGCCATGAAACAGCTTATGGAATACGATTGGCCTGGAAATGTCCGGGAATTGAAAAACGTCCTGGAACGGGCCACGATCCTGGCCGAAAACAACCTGATAACCCGGGCTCTGCTCCCCTTTGAGCTGAATACCTGTCCCTTTGAGCCGAACCCGTACGAAGAGCCGGAACCACTCCTGTCTCTGGAAGAGATGGAAAAAGAACACATCGCCAGAATTCTGGAAAACCTGGACGGCAACCGGACCAAGGCGGCCGCTGTCCTCGGTATCGGAAGAAAAACTCTGTACCGGAAGATCCAGGAGTATGGCCTGGAGTGATCGCAACGCTCCATCCGAACTGAGCTGAGCATAACCTGCGGCACTGCGCAGATATGAACAGCCGGCAGAACGTATACAAAAACGGCGGAGTCCACAGGGAACTCCGCCGTTTTTTTTTCAGCACAGCAAGTATTCAGGTACGCTTGTGGATGCTGTTTACTCCGAGACGAATAGTTACGACACACTCCGTTTTCCTTTATCGCTACAAGACCGACCGTGCTCCGGCGTACTTGCGGCTCCAGAACGGATTGTTCAACATACTGACCCGCACCTCTCCCCCGGTCCGGTTGGCATGAATGAACATCTCGTTTCCAAGATAGATGCCCACATGAGAAATGGTACCACTGTCCAGGCGAAAAAAAACCAGATCCCCTTTGCGCAGATCCGATCTGTCCACATGCACCCCGGCTCCGGCCTGGGACAGGGACGTCCTTGGCAGGGACACCCCGTTACGCCTCAATACCCAGCGGACAAAGCCGGAACAGTCATACCCGGTCTTCCAGCTCACCCCGCCGTACCGATACTGAATATCGAGCTGGGCCAGGGCCAGATCGA
>JAWLGC010000114.1:0-8075 GCA_041685265.1 Desulfomicrobiaceae bacterium
AAGATACCGCGCATTTCTGTACCCGACCATGCTGTCCAGGGTGTTCACGGTCTTGCACAGCACCAGACCGGGCAGCCCGAAGCAGGCCAGAAAAAACAGAGGCGCCACCACACCATCGGACAGGTTCTCGGCCATGGTCTCCAGCAGAGCCCGACGTATGCCCGGTTCGTCGAGGTGCGAGGTCTGCCGCCCCACAACCCGGGAAAGCATGACCCTGGCCCCGGGCAGGTCCCCCCTGATCAGACACCGCTCCACCATGGCGCACTCCCGGTGCAGGGAACGGGTGGCCAGCCCGGCGAACACCACATAGACCTGCCCGAGCACGGCCAGAGCGGGATGGACGACTGCCAGACCGGCCATGACCAGGAAAAAAAAACCAAATACGATGCCGACCACCAGAACCCAGTGCAGCATCCCGGCCCGGACCGTGTCTCTGTACACGAGGGCTTCCGTGCGGGAGACCACCGCTCCGATCCAGCGCACGGGATGCGGCCAGGACCGGGGGTCGCCCAGAACAAGATCCAGAACATAGGCGCAGAGAAAGGAAGCGATGGAAACCATGTACATACCGTGTTGGATTAAAGAAATTCGTTTCGAAAGGACAGGACGGGATCGTGTGCGGCGGGCAAAACAAAAGCCCTTTGCAAATCTTGAACTGGAGGCAACAGGCAAGGCGATGCAAAGGGCTTTCCCCGAGAAAGGGAGTTCTTCTATACAGGAAAAACATCTTTTGAAAACCCTACCTTTTTTTCCCGCCCCATGGTAGGGTTTTTTCAATTCTCTCTTTTATCTCGATACATTACAACATCAAACCCCGGCAAAGCCGAGCTTTCGAAAAAAATTATTCCCTGCTCGAAAGCCTACTGGTCGGACAGGGCCTGGCTGGTCTCGGCCAGCCGGCGAACCAGGGAAGTCAGAATGCGCAGAGACAGCTCGGGATAATCCTTAAGAATTTCCCGGAGCTGCTCCTCGGGGTACACTTCAAGAACCGTACGGCCCACGGACCGGACCGATGCGGTCCTGGGTTCCTTGAGCAAAGAGGCCATCTCCCCGAAAAACTCTCCCGGATCGCTCAGGGAGGCCAGGACCGTGTCCCCTTTGATCACCTCGACCCCGGCATCCGAGGAGATGATCCGGTAGATGAGCGTATTCGTATCCCCCTCCCGGATAATGGTCTGGCCCGGCTCAAAGGTCTGGATATCCCCGGCAAAGTGCAGCTCCTGCTCCCGGGAGACCAGGGACTGGTCGATCTGCAGCCAGGCATTGCTGAGCTGGACCGCCAGACAGGAGACAAGCAGTTCGGCCAGACGGGGAACGCTCAACAGTCGTTCCCGCATGGCATTGGCCGTGAACCGGGTTGCCCGGCACAGGGTTTCCGCCCGGACAGTGCAGGGCAGGGCACCTGAAGCGTTATAGATCCCTTCCGCACCGAGCACATTTCTGGCCCGAAGTTCGCGCAGCCGCTTCCCGTTGCGCCACAGACTGACCGTGCCGTCCATCAGGATGTACAGATGCTCCGCAATCTGATTCTGGACCAGAATCTCCTCACCCTTTTGAAATGTGACCACCGGGACATCCTCCCCGGCCCCCTTTGAATCGCTCATCCTCCCTCCACGTGGTTTGCACGGTGTCGGCCTTCCCGGGTCAGGGAGGAAACCACCTCCAGACCGTACTGCTCCATTTTGGCACAGACCTGCAGGATTTCGGAACAACCGTCCGGGGAACAGGAGATCCGGATCACGGCCTGAAACCGATCGATGACCGACACATAGGCAAGGTTGTCATACCCTTCAAACAGAAATTTGATCAAAGCGATCCGCTCCCTGGGCACCCGGGCATAAATCCTCGCCGACCAAGTTCGGGGTCTGGAGGGATATTTTTCGCAGGACAGGGCCACCTAAAACACCTCGACACCGTTTTCAGTGATCAGCACCATGAATTCCCAGCGCACGCCCCCCCATTCCGGATAATACAGCCCGGGCTCCACGGTGACCACCATTCCGGGTTCCAGTTTGGCTGTGGACAGGGGGGAAAGAGAGGGCCCTTCATGGGTCTCCAATCCGATGCCGTGCCCCAGGCCATGGGTGAAATACTGCTCCACCCCGTGCTGCCGAAAAAATTCCCGGGATACGCCGTAGGCCTCTTTGGCGGGCATCCCCGGATGCAGGGCGGTGATGGCCAGCTCCTGGGCCTCGCGCACCAGATCCCTGGTCCGCAGAAATTCCGGCGAGGGGGTCTCCCCGACCCAGAAGGTCCGGGTCTGGTCCGAACAGTACCCGTCAAGCCGACACCCCATGTCGATAAGCACCGGACAGTTGTCCGAGATCCTTTGCCCACCCGGAACGGCGTGGGGCAGCGCCCCGTTGGGTCCCACTCCGACAATGGTGGCGAAGCTGAGCTCGGAAGCCCCCTGCTCCCGGTACAGTTTTTCAATGGCCCAGGCCACCTCGGACTCGGTCATGCCCGGAGCGAGTATCTTCTCGATCTGACCGAAAACCTTGTGGTTCAGGGCGCAGGAGGCCCGCATGGCCCGGATTTCCCGCTCATCCTTGATCATGCGCAGTTTTTCCACGCACTCGGTGACAGGTTCCAGCTCAAAGTGATCGCCCAGGTGCAGATACGCCTCGGCACACATCCCGCGCGTTTCCACGCCGAGCTTCCGGACCCCGAGGTCGGCCATGAACGCTGCAATCTGGTCCAGCCGGGGAGCAGTATAGATGAACAATCTGTCCTTTGGCCAGAGCCTCCGGGCGGCGTCCTTGTACCGCGGATCGGTCATAAGCCAGGCCTCGCCCGAATCCTTGACCAGGAGCCATCCCGCACTCTCGTTGCACTGCGGATCATGCAGCTCAAATCCGGAGAGATAGAACCGGTTGGCGGCATGCGAGACAAGCAGGGCGGGCAGTTCCATTTCCCGAAGCAGTTCGGCCAGCTTTTCGATTCTGGGCGCGTAAGGCGATTCGTTGTGCATCATATGTATTCCCGACTGTGCCGTCGTCATCTTCACTCTTGTTTGAAATCACCCTGGAACCGAAATCTCAACTTCGACTCCGGGCCGTTTTTTTCCACTGTTCATGCATCGAGACCGAAAAACCGAAGCGCATTTTCTCCGCACCGCTTCCAGACTTCGGCCACGTCGCACCCGCGCAGTTCGGCCACGGCCCGGGCCGTGAACACCGAATAGGCGGGCTCATTGCGTTTGCCCCGATACGGCTCCGGGCTCAGATAGGGACAGTCCGTTTCCAGAAGCATCCGGTCCAGAGGGATCACGGCTGCGGCCGCGCGCAGCGGATCGTTCTTTTTGTAGGTCACCGTGCCGGGCAGGGAGAGATGCCAGCCGTATCCGAGAAGCTCCTCGGCCAGTTCCGGACCTCCTCCGAAACAGTGCCAGAGCAGGGGTCTGTCTTGAAATCCCTTTTCAAGCAGCACGGCCAGGGTCTCCTCGGCCGCATCCCGGGAATGGATGACCACGGGCAGATCGCCGCGCAGAGCAGCGTCAAGCTGGGCCTTGAAGGCCCTGATCTGGACCTCCCGCGGGCTGTACTCATAAAAAAAATCCAGTCCGATCTCCCCCACGGCCCGCAGTCTGGTGTCTTCGGCAAAGGCCTGTTCAATGGAGCGCAGTTCTTCCGCGGTAAGATCTCCGGCCTCGTGCGGATGCACCCCGAGCAGAAAAAAGATCTCCGGCCGTGCGGCAAACATTTCTCTGTTTTGCCGGTAGGCATCAAATCCGAGAAAGACGTTTCCGATCCGGGACACCCCGCAGGCCGCGGCCCGGGCCAGAACCGCGTCCAGGTCGTCGCGCATCCGCTCCACATCCAGATGGGCATGGCTGTCCACCCCGACCCGGGGCAGCCCGAGGCTTTCCGGGGCTTCCCGTATCCTGTTTTTCTTGCTCATGATGCTACTTCTTCCGTTCCCGGACCCCCTGGTCCCAGTCGCTTTTGGGCACGACCTCGTCAAGAAGCATGACCGGGATTTCATCCCGCACCGGGTAGACCACGTTGCAGGCCGGACAGAACAACCCCTGTTCGTCGTCTACCGGGGTCAGGGGCCCCTTGCATCCGGGGCAGGCCAGAATTTCGAGCAGTTCCTTATTCAGGGACATGATATTCTCCAGTTTGATACTACGATTGCGTTGAAGACAGGGGAGTGTAGCCCCTTTTGGACAACTACTCAAGAACAAGCAGGTCCGACAGGACTCCGGTCTCTCTCCAGCCTTGTCTTTTAAAAAAAAACAGGTAAAAAGGCCCAGGGCCGGATCGGAGACGATTTTCTGATTTTCGGAGTATGCCCCGGCCCTTCTTCACTCATCCTTCGCCCGTGTGGAGACACGCACAGAATGGATACCCAACTCGCCCTTCTCTTCGACGTCGGCAACACCAACATCAAGATCTGCCTGGCCAGCCGGGAAAAGCTCTTCTCGAGCATGGTCCTCCCTTCGGACCACACTGAAACCCCGGACTCCATCGGACTCAAAATCCTCGAAATATGCCGTTTTTTCAATGTCCAGCCCCACCATCTCCGGGCCTGGGTCATTTCCTCGGTCGTGCCTCCCATGGACCAGATGTTGGCCAGGGCGGCCCAGAAATTCTTTCAGTGCCCCGTGCACTTCGTACCCCGGGATATCCCCCTCGGCCTGGAAAACAGATATGCCAACCCCGACGAAGTCGGCGCGGACCGTCTCGTGGCCGGGTACGCGGCCAGACGCATGTTTCCGGCCCGGTCCATGATCGTGGTCGACTTCGGGACAGCCACCACCTTTGACTGTCTCCGGGACAACGCCTATCTTGGGGGCTTGATCTGCCCGGGCATTTTGAGTTCGGTCCAGGCCCTGGGCTCGAAAACAGCCAAACTGCCCCGCATCAGCCTGGATCTGGAGTCGGACATCATCGACTTCGGCACCAGCACCAGGCAGAGTCTGAACCAGGGGGTTCTGTTCGGTTTCGCAGCCATGATGGACGGATTATGCGACCGACTCAAACGCCGCCTGGAGGACCCCTGGACCAAAGTTGTGGCCACCGGAGGTTTTGCGGCCAGGCTGGCCCCCATAACCTCATGCATCGACCACCACCAGCCCGATCTGCTTATGCAGGGGCTCAGAATGGCCTACTTCAGCCGCACAGGACAGCCGTCATCATAACAATGCCGGCCGAATATTCCTGAAAAACAGCACCTCAGCACATTTACATACCCATCAAAGGAGAATTTTCATGAGCGTCATCAACGGAATCTGGGCCAGGGAAATTTTGGACTCCCGCGGCAACCCCACTGTGGAGGTCGAAGTCCTGCTCGAATCCGGCGCATTCGGAAGGGCCGCGGTCCCGTCCGGGGCGTCCACCGGAACACGGGAAGCCCTGGAGCTCCGGGACGGAGAGGAAGAGCGGTACCTGGGCAAGGGGGTGACCACGGCCGTGACCAATGTCATGGACGAAATCGCTTCCGAAGTGGTCGGCATGGACAGTCTGCGGCAGGTGGAACTGGACAAGACCCTGATTGAGCTGGACGGGACCGAAAACAAGGGCCGCCTGGGGGCCAACGCCATGCTCGGCGTCTCCCTGGCCACGGCCAAGGCCGCCTCCAATTATCTCGGCCTGCCCCTGTATCAGTATCTGGGCGGCGTGAACGCCAAGGTTCTGCCCGCACCCATGATGAACATCATCAACGGCGGAGCCCACGCCCCGAACAACCTGGACATCCAGGAGTTTATGATCATGCCCCTGGGTGCGGACACCTTTGCCCAGGCCCTGCGCATGGGCGCCGAAACCTTCCACGCCCTGAAAAAGATCCTGAACAAGGACGGCCACTCCACAGCCGTAGGCGACGAGGGCGGGTTCGCCCCCAACCTGGCCTCCCACGAAGAAGCCTTCTCCTATATCATGCAGGCCATCGAAGCTGCCGGATACATCCCGGGTAAGGAGATCGCTCTGGCCATCGACGCGGCTGCCACGGAATTCTACAAGGACGGCAAATATCACTTTGCCGGGGAAAACCGGGTCCTGACCGCCAGGGAATTGACTGATTACTACAGCGACATGGCATCCAGGTACCCCCTCATCTCCATCGAAGACGGACTGGCCGAGGATGACTGGGAAGGGTGGGAAACCATGACCATGGAACTGGACGGCAAAGTTCAGCTGGTGGGCGACGACATCTTCGTCACCAATCCCGGTATTCTGGCTGAAGGAATCATGCGCGGCGTGGCCAATTCCGTCCTGATCAAACTGAACCAGATCGGCACCCTGACCGAGACCCTGGACACCATCGAAATGGCCAAAGAGGCCTCTTATTCCACGATCATCTCCCATCGCTCAGGAGAAACCGAGGACAGCTTCATCGCCGACCTGGCCGTGGCCGTAAACGCCGGGCAGATCAAAACCGGCTCACTGTGCCGTTCCGACCGCCTGGCCAAGTACAACCAGCTTCTGCGCATTGAAGAAGAGCTTGATGAACAGTCCGTGTACTACGGCCCGGCCATGGCCGCCAACTGGTTCGACGAGGAGTAGCTCCGGTCCTGCAGCCGGACGCCCTGACTGATCCTTAAAACGAATCGGGCGCACCCCAATGGGTGCGCCCGATTCGTTTTTTGTGTCCTGCCTTCGGGAAAACAACCGCTGCGGTCGCCCCGAAGATGGTTCGGATCAATCGCCCAGCCCGTCCAGCTCCTCGAGTTCATCCTCGAACAGAAGCCTGTTCACATCGAGAAGGATCTTGACCTCGTCATCGACCCTGCCCATCCCTTCAATATAGCGACTGGCCGTCGTGCTCGCGATCTGTGGAGGGGCGGAGATCCGGTCTTCCGGGATGTCGAGCACCTCGTTGACCGTATCCACCACCAGTCCGATGGACCTGTCTCGCAGACAGACCACCACCACGCAGGTCCGCTCATCATACTCCCGAAAGGGCATCCGAAACCGGGTCCGGACATCCAGGATGGGAATCACCTGCCCCCGCAGGTTAATGACCCCCCGAACGTAATCCGGCATATCCGGCACTTCGGTGATCTTTTGAATCCCCACAATCTCGGTGACATGGGAAATACCGATTCCATACACCTCGCTGCCAAGGGCAAAGGTCAGGTATTTATCCTTCTGGGTATCGACTTCCTCGAACAGCTCCGGGGCATTGCCTGTTTCATTCATCTGCGCACCTCAGTATTTTCCGAATTCGTCGTCATCAAGGGCGATGGCCTGTTCCGGCCGGACCATGCCGGCGTCGACCGCCGGAACATCCTGGCTGTTTCCCCACTCTCCCCTGGCGGGGCCGGACTCCTGCCCGGGCGACTCCAGCGCATGCTGCACCCGGGAACCGGCCCGGGGCTGACGGGCCTGACCGGCTCCGCCCTTGAGCCGGAACCGGGTCAGCAGTCTGCGCAGTTCCTCGGCCTGGCCGGAAAGCTCCTCGGAAGCGGCCGCGCTCTCCTCGGCATTGGCCGTGTTCTGCTGGGTGACCTGATCGATCTGCCCCAGCCCCTGGTTGACCTGCCCGATACCCTGGGCCTGCTCGTTGGAAGCCGCGGCGATCTCGCCCACCAGATCCGTGGCCCGGGTGATTCCGGAAACAATCTCTTCCAGGGCCCGGGCCGTGGTATTGGCGATGGAGGCTCCGTTCTCCGCTTTCTTGACCGACCCTTCGATGAGTTCCGCGGTTTCCGAAGCCGCCTTGGCGCTGCGGGCGGCCAGGTTGCGGACCTCTTCGGCCACCACGGCAAATCCCTTACCGTGCTGCCCGGCCCGGGCCGCTTCCACGGCCGCGTTCAGGGCCAGCAGATTGGTCTGAAAGGCGATCTCGTCGATGACCTTGATGATCTTGCTGATGGACTGTCCGGAGGCATTGATCTCGCCCATGGCCCCGACCATCTGCTTCATCTGCTTGTTGCCGTTCTCGGCAGCCTTACGGGCCTCCCCGGACAGGGTGCTGGCCTGGGTGGCGTTTTCGGCATTCAATTGTGTCTGCGAGGCCATCTCGGCCATGGAACTGGTGATCTCCTCAAGCGAGGAGGCGGACTGGGTGGCGCCCTGGGACAGGGACTGGCTCGAGTCCGAAACCTGGGCACTGCCCGTGGCGATCTGTTC
>JAWLGC010000023.1:0-31120 GCA_041685265.1 Desulfomicrobiaceae bacterium
GACCGCCGAGCAGACGCTCGGCGGTCCCGGCGGGATTGTGCCGTCTTGTATGTTTTCGGCTCAATCCACAGCTCGACGATTCATGAAAAGGAACTGAAGCCACCGATTCTTCTCTCAAAGAGGAGCCTTTCGGGTAACACTTCAACCCAGCTGGAAAAGTAACCACCCCAGCATCTCAAACACATTATGAACCCCATCACCCCCACCCAGAACGTCCTTGACATAGTCGCCGATCACCCGGAAACCGAATCCGTATTCCGCTCCCGGGACCAGCGGGCCGGAGAATGCGTTCTTTGCAACGCGCTGTTCGAGACCGTTGCGGGCCTATGCAACAAATACGACCTCAACCAGGCCGAACTCCTTTCCGATCTCAACAAAGCCGTTTCCGGAGAACAGCATGAGTGAAACTTCTTCCCCCCTCTCCATCCTCAATTCCGTATTCGGATTCCGGGAGTTCCGCGGGCTGCAGCGCGAAGCCATCGATCATGTCCTGGCCGGAGGCGACGGCCTGGTGCTCATGCCTACGGGCGGCGGGAAATCTCTGTGCTATCAGATCCCCTCCATACTCCGTCCCGGCACCGGCATCATAGTCTCACCACTCATCGCCCTGATGCAGGACCAGGTCCAGGGATTGCGACAGATGGGGGTTCGGGCTGCCTGCCTGAACTCCTCCCTGAGCTGGGAAGAGGCCCGGCATATCGAGGAAGCCCTGCCCCAGGGCGGTCTGGACATTCTCTATGTCGCCCCGGAACGGCTTCTCCAGTCCCGTTTTCAGGACCTTCTCTCCCGAACACGCATCGGCCTGTTCGCCATCGACGAGGCCCACTGTGTCTCCCAGTGGGGACACGACTTCCGCCCGGAATACACCCAGCTCACAGTGCTCAAGGAGCAGTTTCCGGGCGTCCCCCGGCTGGCTCTGACCGCTACGGCCGACACCCCGACCCGGGCCGACATCATCCGCAATCTGAACCTGGAATCGGCCCGGACCTTTGCCACCGGGTTTGATCGTCCCAACATCCGCTATACCGTAGTCCCCAAGCAGAACGCCCACAGTCAGCTGCAGCGATTCATCCGGGACAACCACCTAGGTGAGTCCGGCATCGTATACCGCCTCAGCCGCAAGAAGGTGGAACAAACCGCGCAGTGGCTCCAGGATCAGGGCATTCCGGCCCTGCCCTACCATGCCGGCATACCGTCCCACCTGCGGGCCGCCAACCAGGACCGGTTCATGAACGAGGAGGGAATCGTCATGGTGGCCACCATCGCCTTCGGAATGGGCGTGGACAAACCCAATATCCGGTTCGTGGCCCACCTGGAGCCGCCCAAGAGCATGGAGGCCTATTATCAGGAAACCGGACGTGCCGGACGCGACGGACTCCCGGCCGATGCCTGGCTGACCTACGGGTTCGGCGACGTGACTCTGCTGCGGACCATGATCAAAAACTCCGAAGCCGAGGAGCGCCAGAAACGCGTCGAATGGATGAAGCTCGATGCCCTCCTCGGATTTCTGGAAATCTCCACCTGCCGCCGCCAGGCCCTGCTCCGCTACTTCGGGGACGATCCCGGCCCCGAATGCAACAACTGCGACACATGCCTGCATCCGGTTCAGACCTGGGACGGCACCATTGCGGCCCAGAAAGCCCTATCCAATATCTTTCGCACCGGTGCCAGATTCGGCGTGGGGCATCTGACCGACGTGCTCACGGGCAGCGAGACACCCACGGTCTTAAGATGGCACCATAACCACGTGTCCACCTTCGGCATCGGCACGGAGCTGAACAAAAAGGGATGGACCTCGGTCTACCGCCAGCTGTCGGCCATGGGAGCTCTTAATGTGGATGTCGACAGCTACGGGGCCCTGAAGCTCAACCATAAAAGCTGGGCCATCATGAAGGGACAGGAAAAGTGCATGCTGCGGCATGACCCCGCCCCGATATCACGCTCGAAAACAAAACGGTCATCCCGGTCCTCGACCATGCCGGCTACGGAGGAAGGTCGCACCCTGTGGGAAGCCCTGCGGTCCGCACGGCTCAAAACCGCCGAAGCCCAGGGCGTGCCTCCCTACGCCATCTTCTCCGACCGTACCCTGCTGGAGCTGGTGGAATTTCGCCCTGAAACCCTGGAGCAACTCCCGGCCATCCACGGCATCGGCGCCCGCAAACAGGAGCAGTACGGCCCCATGATCATGACGGTGCTTCAGTCCCATACCGAAAACTACGGTCGGCCCGACACGATTCAGGAACTTCCTGACAGTCTGCCGGCAACTCCGCCCCCTTCAGAACCCAAAGAACTTTCGGATACGGCAGCCCTGTCCCTCGGCCTGTTCCGAAAAAAGGGAAGCGTTGCCCTGGTAGCTGAAGCCCGGGGGCTCAAAGAGAGCACCATCTACACTCATCTGGAGCAAGCAGTGGAACTTGGCCTTGTGGACGGGTTCGAGGTTACCGGCCTGCCCATGGAAGACCTGAAAAAGATTGAAACGGTCCTGGCCGATTTCGAGGCCAAAG
Source organism: Desulfomicrobiaceae bacterium (assembly GCA_041685265.1). Lineage (GTDB taxonomy): Bacteria > Desulfobacterota > Desulfovibrionia > Desulfovibrionales > Desulfomicrobiaceae > JAWLGC01. Next base: position 2,505 of record JAWLGC010000023.1, read on the forward strand.
CCATCTTTGCCTTGAAACCGATCTTCGAGGCCCTTCAGGAAAAGTATTCATACGCGGCCCTTCGCTGCGTCCGGGCAGAGCGTAAAAAGAGAAACAGGTGAGCTTCGAGACTCCTCCCATTGAGGACAAAAAACATTTTTTTGAAAATAATGCTTGCTTTTTCCGCGAGCTCCCCCTAGATACCTCTTCATAGCGACGCGGGGTGGAGCAGTATGGTAGCTCGTCGGGCTCATAACCCGAAGGTCGTAGGTTCAAATCCTGCCCCCGCTACCAGAAAGACAAAGGGCTTAAGAGGAAAACTCTTAAGCCCTTTTTCGTTGTTGGCATCAACCTCCAAACCTCAGCCACCACTTTCTGATCAACCATGCTTACCGCACTGCAACGATACACCGGCTGGCTCATTTTCGCCGCCCTGCTTCTTTTTCTCATCAGCAGACTGACCCCCTCGCTCGTCATCCTGCTCGCCATGCTGTTCTGGCTGATCGTCATCGTAGAGTGGGGCAGGCTTGCCCCTGGCTCTCGCAGGCAGGCTTCCCTTCTTCTTGGCGCCGGAATCGTCGCGTTGCTGTTTTCAGCGTACCACGGGATATTCCTGGGCTGGCAGAAAGTCCTGACCCAGAACCTGCAACTGCTGCCGATGTTTATCGCCGTATCCTTTCTGGGACTCACCAACCCCGCTGCTGAAGATGACAACCTGCCCAAAGGAAAGCGGGCCATGGTCACCACATCCTTCGGCACCAATCTCCTTGGTGCGGTCATCAATCTCTCGGTACTTTTTGTTTTTGGGGATCGTCTGGAGCGCAACAACACCCTGACCAAAGCACAGTCCATCCTGCTCGCCCGCTCGTTCTGCGCGGCAGCCTGGTGGTCGCCGTTCTTCATTGCCGCCGGTGTTGCCCTGACCTACGCCCCTGAGATGCAGTATCACCACACCCTCCTGCCGGGCCTTCTCATGAGCGGGATCGCGATCTGCTATTCCATTGTGGAGGTCGGGTTTGTTCGCAAGCTCGAATTCACCGGGTACCCGGTACGGGGCGAAAGCCTGGTCGTCCCGCTGCTGCTCGCAGTGGCCGTCATCACCGGCCATCATTTTTTCCCTGATATGGGCATGATCCTGCTGATCTGCCTGATCTCGCCCCCGGCGGCGATTCTTTTGATGCGTAAACGCCCCCGCCTGCCGCATCTTTACGATTTTATCTCCAATCGCATCCGCACCACGGTCAGCCAGATGGTGCTCTTTCTCGCTGCCGGAGTCTTTTCCATCGGCATCAGCTCGGTCATTCAGGTGTATCCGGAACTGTTCAGCTTTGCCGGAGAAACATTCAGCCACGGGTTGTTTGCCGTGGTCTCCGCCCTGCTCATAGGCCTGGGCCTTATCGGCGTACACCCGGTGGTGGGCATCTCCATCATCAGCCCGCTGCTGCTCCCGCTGAACCCCGACAATTCCCGGCTCGCCTTCCTGTTTCTCACCACCTGGGCCGTCTCAACCGGCAGCAGCCCGCTCTCCGGAGTCGGCCTGGTCCTGACAGGGCGGTATCGAATATCGCCCCGCTCGATACTGGTGAACAATTTTCACTATGTTATCGCCATGTGGGTTATGGCCAACCTGGTCAATATTCTCTATTTCGGTTGAGAGAGTCGGTGCGGGGAGGAATACTGGACAAGTACAGAACCGAGCCACCTGGCCACACCCAGTAACTTGGTGTAGCCTTCCTCTCACAGGCAGCGCCGGTTCGGAATATTTGCAGGAGGGCTTCATGAAATTTCCATACGGGATCACCGAATAGCCCGTCATCAGTAACGGGGTACCCCCCGAACCTTTCACCTCATGCCCGGCCAGGGAGAACAAAACGAAATGTTGTTCCCCGTCCCTCGGACGAATCCACCTCCACTTTCCCTCCGAGCCGCTCGGTTTCCATCCTGACAGCGGACAGCCCGACGCCCCGTCCCGAGAGCATGGTCACGGTTTCCCTGGTGGACAGGTCATCGGCAAACAGCAGATCGAAAATCTCCTCCCGGGGCAACTCCGTCCCGGGTGGAACAATCCCTTTGTCCACAGCTCTGGCAAGAACTCTGTCCGTATCGATTCCCCGGCCGTCGTCGGCTATGGAAATTGTAAACAAACCCTGCCCGGACCGGGACACGGTGCAGCTCACCCGCCCCAGTTCCGTTTTGCCCTGTTCCATCCGCTCATCCATGGGTTCGATGCCGTGATCGACCATGTTGCGAAACACATGCACAAGTGATTTGAAAAATCTGTCGTATTCGTTTCGCTCCAGCAGCACCTTGTCTCCGGTCACGGACATGGGTTCCACCCCCTTTTCCAGCCGCTCCGCGAGTTCGGAAACCGTTTCCCCGAACCCGCGGAGAATGGTGCGTACATCTTCCAGGCGCAGTTCTCGCAGACTGCGCAGGATATCATCCCTGTCCGCGCTTTGCGGGAGCCCGGCCACCCGCTCTTCCACCCCCTTCAGAACCTCCCGGCTTACGGAAACTCGTTCCTCGATGCTCAAAAAGGTCTTTCCGAGGTTGGCTGTCAGGATTTCCAGGTCTTTGCCAAGCACTGTATGCGGACTCCACGCTTCGACCTCTGCCAGAAGTTCCTCCCGGTCGGTTTCCTCCTGCTCGAGCCTTCTGGCCAGCGAATCCTCCATTGCGTGCAGATGGGAAGCGGCCCGGTGCAGGCCCAATTGACCGAAGTCTCCCTTGAAAGTGTGGACCATGCGAAACAGTTCGGCCGCCCCCTCCCGAAGAGCAGGAGCGTCCCGCACCATGCTCGGGGCGTCCTCACTGAAAAAGGTTTTCAGGGACCTGACCGCCGACACCAGTTCACTCCTATTGTTCAACGCCTTAACCACCATGACCAGATTGCTGCGCTCCTCGGCCATACGCTTTTCGAGACGTTTCTGTGCTGTGATATCCGTAAGCACAAGCATGAACCGGCTCTCGCCCTGCGGAGAGATGACTTTGTACTCCACATGCACGTTGCGGTCATAAACAACCAGCTCCTCGGGAAGCAGGGAGAGGTAGACCTTCTGCTTCAGCCCTCTGGCCCCGGCAAGAACACTTCCAAAAACCGTGGCCATGGTTTCCCGCACCTCCGGCCCCACATGCCGCTCCATCAGGGTCAGAAAATCCTTCCCTCCCACGGGACCACGAAACAGCTGCACGCATTCCAGGCTGTACTCATCGGAGACGATCAGGTCCGCCCCGAAGGAAAGGAATCCCTGCCCGGCATTGTCCAGCAGATTTTTGACCGCGTCTCCCCGCTCCTTGAGAGCCGCATTCTTGGCCTCGATCTGCTCCCGATGCCTGATCTCGGCCTGGTTGGCCCGGTGCAGGATCTCCTGCTGCGTCCTCAGGAGTTCGATCTCCTTTTCCCGGTGCCGGGCCAGCTCGATCATGAACCGCTGGACGCTGACCACGCCCATATACTCCTCGTTCTCGGTCACAATGACCATATCATACAAGTGGGCCCGGTCACGGTTCATGGCCAGCAGGGAGATGGTCCCGATATCCACGGACGCATCCACCACCAGAGGGTTCTCGGACATGAGCAGCCTGATGGGGCGGTTCAAAAAAAGGGCCCGCCCATAGGGCGAGCCGAGCTTCTGATAAAATTCATGACGCATGACCAACCCTACCGGGTGGTCATCCTGAAGCACCACAACCCCCTCGGCGCTTTGGTGGTCCTCCAGAAACCGATGTACCCGGCTGCCAGGCGTGTCCACGGAAAAAGTCTTGGTCTGCTCCACCAGTCTGAGGATGCTTTCACCGTCCCCTTCAAAGGTTTTCGGAGCGGCGGCGGCCCGGAACGATTCGGTCATGATCCTTCTCCTTGCAGGTTGCGGTTCAGGAATCGAGAACTTCGTCGAAGGCCTCCAGAACCTTGTCCGCCTCAAAGGGTTTAGTCACATAATGTCTTGCCCCGTTGTTCAGCGCCTCCAGAATCTTCGCCCCCTGTCCCAGAGCACTGATCATGATCACCCGGGCCTCTTCATCCATAGCCACAATCCGTTTCAGGCACTCGATCCCGTTAAGTTTGGGCATGGTGATGTCCAGGCTGACCACGTCCGGTCGCAGGGAATCGTACTGGCTGACCCCGTCCTCGCCGTTCACGGCTTCCCCCACCACTTCATATCCGGCGGAAAGAAGGATCTCCTTCAGGGAATTCCGGGCCATGATCGAATCGTCCACAATGAGTACGCGTCGCATTCCGCTCTCCTATGCAGTTGTTGCAGTCAGCACCGGCGATCCCAGGCCGATGAAAAAAGAAAACTCACCAAACGGCAGGGTAAAAGGCACCCGGTAGACCACGCCCACGGACCGCAGAACCGTATCTGTCACAAACTCCGAAGGAGCCAGTTCCAGCTCAACCCAGTCGTTGGAAAGCCTGGACAGCCACAACCCGTTCTGGACGTTCATGAACTCGCTCATGGCATCAATGCCCAACTCGCCCATAGCCTGAATCTCGGCTTTGGCAAACCGGGCGGCGAATTCGGCCAGTCCGGCCTCAGACCCGGCGATCCCGGTAAACAGTTTGAACCGGCCGTCCATCTCCTGGTGTACCATGAATTCCACGGGGAATTCCGTCACCTTTTCAGCCCGTTCCAGGGTGATTCCGGAATCGATGAACCGCACCAGATTGCGCACAAACAGACCGAAGTATTCTGCATACTCACCTTTACCGCCCATTTCCGGCATCCTGACCAGTGCAGCTGTAACCGCATCCATGTCGTTGTTTTTCAGGGCCTCGAACTCCGCGTCGGAGAAACCTGACTCTTTTTTGTAGGCCTGAAACGCTTCCTCCACCTGCTCGAGGGAAAGCACGCCGCCATCGACCAGGGCCTGGCTGATAAGCAGATGGCGCTTGTTCTGGCGACCGAGGAGCTCAGTGAGCTTTTCCTCATTCAGGTAACCGTACTCGATGGCAAGCTCCCCGAACCGTTTATCCACCTGGACCTGACGGGCATGCACCGCGCCAACCTGAATCGCTGTCATGTATCCGGCATCAATGGCCAGGACCCCGATTTTGACGCGAACAGCATCCTGCAGGGCCAGGACCTGACGAAGCTGTTCCATGGAGATCAGCTTGCGCTTGACGAGATAGCTGCCGAAAAACTGGCTGAACATATTCTGAACTCCCCTTTACGTTGAAAAATATCGATTAGGTTGGCAGGAGGTTACAGCCCATTCAGCCCTGGTACATGACAGAAATGTTTCTTTTTGAAGAAAGTTTGAAGGCACTTCGTCTCCAGACCGGGCTCACCCGGCAGGACGTCGCAACCACTCTCGGCATTCCCCAAAGTCACATTTCCGAATTTAAAACGGACAAACACAGCTCAAGGATCTGGGAGGATCTACGTCACTTCAGTCATCTAAAAATAAAGGTCGCCTCCGAAGAAGCGACCTTCATTTTATCAACAGGACACTTTTTTTATCCCGAACCCAGTCGGGAAATCACCCCATCAGCCAACCGCCATCAGGCTCCCTTTCCCAAAGCCAGGGTCGCCTTCGCAATCTCCTCCCCGAACCGAACACACTCTTTAAGCTGCGCTTCATCGGGAATGTATTTGATGCGCAGCCCGTCGTTGATACGGGTGATCTTCATGTCGTCGAACCAGTCGTTCATATGCCGCACGGCCTCGCCGCCCCAGCCGTAGGAGCCGAAGGTGGCGCCGATCTTGCCCCGCGGCTTGAGCCCCTTCAAGCTCATAAGGAAGGCCCCGACGCTCGGGATCATGGAGTTGTTGATGGTGGGACTGCCAAGGACCAGGGTCGTGGCCGTAAGCAGCTTCTGCATAATGGCCGCCCGGTGATACTCCTTCATACTCAGAAGGCACACAGGGGCCCCGCCCTGATCCACGCCCCGGACAATGGCTCTGGCCATCAGGTCCGTGGACTTCCATTTGGTATCGTACACGACGAGCACTTCAGGTCTGCTCTCCCCCCGGCTCCATTTTCCGTAGGCATCAAGGATGGCCTCCTTGTGACTGCGCCAGATAACCCCGTGGTCCGGAGCAATGAGCTTCAGGTCCCAGTCCGTCTCCGCCAGGCTCTTAAGGAGTTTTTTAATCAGAGGCGAAAGAAGGTTCAGGTTGTTGGCATAAAAATGCTTGGCTCCGTCCAGCGCCTTGTCGAGATCGTACTCGTCATCGAACCGCTCGGTGGTGGCCAGGTGCTGGCCGAAGGCGTCGTTGGAAAACAGGATGCCGTCCTCCTTGAGAAAGGAGAACATAGAGTCCGGCCAGTGCAGCATCCGGGTCTCCATAAACTGCACGGTCCTGGCCCCCAGAGAGATTTCAGACCCGGAGCCAACCACCTCGAAAGGCCAGTCCTCCCGGTGAAAATGCTCAATGATGGTCCGCCTGCCCATGTCGGAACAGATCACCTTTTCCGGCTTCACAGCCTCCATGATCTCGATCATGGCGCTGGAATGGTCGGGCTCCACATGATTGACGATGAAATAGTCAATCATTTCGGGGTCGATAATTTTTTTGATATTCTCAAAAAGCTCGGCCCGGTGCGAATGCTTCACTCCGTCCACCAGAGTGACCTTCTCATCCACGATCAGGTAGGCGTTGTAGGTTGTTCCCGTATATCCGCTGGACGGGGGAATGTCCCAGTCAATGGCTCCGACCCAGTACACGCCGTTTGCAAGCTCCACATTGCTCATAACAACTCCTCGTATAAAACAAAATTCGATATCGTCAGAAAATGTTCCTTTCTGACGACCTTGATAACTATTCCCAAAAGAACGCCAGCCCACCCCGCCGATCATTCCTTGAGTCAGGCTTCCCGATACAGGGAGCTCCCGGGCAAAGGCAAGTGTTGTTTTAGGGGAGTGGAGTTACGCATTTCCGCAATCTTTCTTAGAGCAATGGGACTAATAGGACCCATATGACCCGATTCCCTCTTCCTTCGCGCTTCTTCGCGTCCTTCGCGGTAAAATAATCTTCTACGAAGGAGAGTCTGGGCAACGATGCGTAACTCCAACTATGAACCGAACTCACCAGACGTCCCCAATAATCAGATCTGGGGCAACACCTTCTCCAGAATCCCCTCAAAGGCTTCGAGCTCTTCGCGAGTCAGCACCGCGGCCATATCCTGCGTCAATTTAAGATGAAACTTGTGATGGGAAGCATAGTGCTCGCGCCCTCTGTCTGTCAGGGCCACCATATAAGAACGGCGGTCTGACTCATGAGGCCTTCGGACCAGCAGTCCCCGCTTCTCCAACCGGTCCACCATCACGGTCAGGGAGCCGGTTGTGACCCCGAGCTTTTCCGCCAGTTCTTTCATTCGGCAGGAATCGTACATGCCGAGAATCTCGATGGCGTGCATCTGGGCCGGAGAGAGCCCGCTCCCTTTGACCACACCATGCTCCCAGGAAGACATCCGTTCATAAAACTCGATCATCTTGTGCGCCAACCCTTCCACGTCATCGTTCATGCCCGCTCCTATAAAAAATCATGATCCTGTTTTCCGTGCTCTGTCCTGATTGCTGTTCCATGAACCGGAGGTCAAGTTTTTCCCTTCGCATTCTTTCCATGGGCTTTTTTTCTTGCGAATAGTGAGCGAAACACCTGGTCGTGATCTTTTTCACAACACGTCCCGTATTTTGATACCTCAACAAACCCAAAAAAATTGTGGCGTGCTCTTTTTTTCACGATATCATTTTCTTTGCAAGTTCACCACACGATGCTATGCAGTACTTCATATAAGATAGAGTTCTGATTTCAATTTTGACAAGAAATGTCTGCACCCATTATCAACTTTATGCCAAAAAGGGCACATTAACCGCCAATATAAATCTTTGACCACAATTCACTAAACCGGAGGACAACTCATGGACACTCTCTTACATGAAGACCAAGCGCTCGTATTCAAATTTTACGCAGCAGCACTTCGAGACGAGCCTGGTTCGGAGATCATACAAGCATTGCAATCTCCTCATTTTTTGGAAGAAATTCTCCGCACGCATTCCGAAAATGATTCTCTGACTGATTTCATCTCAACTCTGCGGCAAGGCACTTCCGAAGACCTGACCCGCGAATTGCGCTACGAGTATGCCGATCTTTTCCTGAATGCCGGTCCCAATCCCGTTTTCCCCTACGAGTCCGTTCATACCTCCAAAACAACCACGGTTCAGCAGGATTCTCTTTTTTCCCTGCGTACAATGTTGCGATCTATGGATATGCATATCGACCCGGAATTCAAGGACCTAGACGAACATATCTCTGTTGAACTTGAAATATGCGCGTCTCTCCTCGAACAGAATAAAAAAGATGCATACAAAGAATTTCTCTCATCTCTTCTTAAATGGGCTCCTGATTTTTGTGACCAGCTCATTCTGAGCAGCCAGACCTCTTTTTATAAGGGACTGGCTTACATGTTCAAGACATTTTTAAAACACTCAGATCAGCTTTTAAACCATGATCTGCAGTCAACACAATACGTACAGGACTTTGCACGTACTCTTTGCGCATCCGGATTTACTCCCGCCCCGTCTCTGCTGCAGCCGGGAGCCCTCCCGGAAGGTCCGAACCTGGAGATCCCCACCCATTGCTATACCTGCGGGGCCCTGTGCGGCATGACCGCCAGGGTCAAAGACGGGGTTATGGTCAAAGTAGCCGGGCTCAAAGGCGATCCCAAGGGGCAGGGCCGACTCTGCCCCAAGGGCGCCGCAGCGCCCAAACACGTGAACAGCGCCTACCGGCTCAAAACCCCGCTGATCCGCGAAAACGGACGATTTCGCAAAGCAGGCTGGGACGAGGCCCTGGACCTGGTGGCGGCTAGAATGGCCGACATCCCCCAGGGCAAACTGGCCTATTTCCGGGGCAACGACTTTGCCAACTTCGTGCACGAAGCCTTTTTCGAGCATCTGGGTTGTCCCAAAGGAACCCATCGGACCATGTGCGACAACGCAAACCGGATGGTCACGGAACACTGCCTCAACGACAAACGTCCCTGGATCAACTACGATGAAGCGGACTACGTCATCATGTTCGGCAATAACGACCTGATCACATCCTATGGGCAACGCAAGACAGCATCCCTGAAAAAGGCCCTGGACCGAGGAACCAGACTGGTGGTGTTCGACCCCAGAAAATCCGAAACCGCAGCCAAGGCCACTGACTGGATCGCCATCAAACCGGGCACGGACGGAGCCGCGGCCATGGCCATGGCCTACGTGATCATCTCGGAAAATCTGTACAACGAAAAATTTGTCAGGGAATGGACCCATGGTTTTGAAGAATTCAAGGCCCGGGTGCTTGGAGAGGAAGACGGCGTCGCCAGAACCCCGCAGTGGGCTGAAAAGATCTGCAATGTCCCGGCAGGAACCCTCGAGCGTATTGCACGGGAATTTGCAACGGCAGAAGCAAAAGGGGTCATTTCCTGGGCAGGGCTGGCCCAAAGCCCCAACGGACACTGGGCCACAGCCGCGATCCAGGCCCTCAACGGACTGTGCGGGACCTTCGACGCCCCTGGCGGCCCCTCCCTGCCCTGGAAAAGAAAGCTGGGCTCGGCCTGGAGAGACGGTCAGCAGAAGCCGGAAAAAACGGCTGCTCCCAAGATGGACAACTATCTGCTCTGGTCCGGATGGTCCCCGGCAAAATTCGAGGAACAGGTTGCAGACGGGCGCATCAAAGGACTTATCTCCTACTGGGCCGACCCGGTCCTGACCTGGGGAAACTCCGCCTCCGTTGCAAAGGGCCTCGACCAGTTGGATTTTTGCGTCACCATTGATGCCTTTATGTGCAATACCGCCCTGCACAGTGACGTGGTCCTGCCCGACTCCACCTGGCTGGAACAGAGCCAGGTCAAGCCGGACTGGCTGTATGACGCTTTCTTAAGTTACTTTGCCGAGGTGGTTCCCCCCATGTACGACAGCCGGCCCATGTACCGCATTGTTCAGGGACTGGCCGAACGCATGGGTGTCAAGGACGCTGTTCCGTGGCAGAACATGGAAGAAGCCTTTGAAAACCAGATGCGTGACCTGCCCTGGAGCTTTGCGGAGCTCAAAGAAAAAGGGTATATCATCACCGACACGGCCAAATACTACAAGTATAAGGACTGGGCCGGTATCAACCCGCCGGCCGGGTACGGAAGTTCGGGAAAGAGCAGCACGGGCAAATACAACTTCCTCAATCCCGTCAGTCAGGAAAAAGGGGTCGACCCACTCCCCGATCACAAGGAGATAGAAAGCAGCCTGAAGCCGGATGAGAACTTTCCCTTCATTTTCGGGAACTTCAGAATATTCCAGCACGAACATTGCTCCACATTCAACAATTTCCAGCTTATGAAGCTCAGAAAGACCAACACTCTGGTCATGAATGACCGGGACGCTGCAAGGCTGGGCATCGAAGCCGGAGATATGGTGCTTGTGAGCTCTCCCTGGGGCAGCACCCGAATCAAGGCCGAGCCGACTCCCGATATCAGAACGGGAGTCCTGGGTGCAGCCGGCGGCTACGGACATCTCCGGGGGTTGGAGGGGGACCCGAAATTCCCGGATTTTGGGGGCACCAACGTCCCCGGCATCCTGATGCCTCCCAACGTGACAGAACCCACCGGAGGCACTCCGCTTTTGAAGTATGTCAAAACCAGGGTGGAAAAGTGCTAACGGGGTGAACCCTGTATAGCCCGCAACGTACAAAAGGCAGCCTGAGGCTGCCTTTTGTACGTTGCGGGCTACGAAAGACTCCGCTCGCTCGCACCACTCGGTGCCTTGTGCCCATTCCTTGACGCCTTCCATCCCCAGCCCGTTTCCTTGATTACAATCGCCGAGGCAGGCCGCCGGCACTGAATCCCCCGAAGAACACGATGATCACCCCGACCGTAGGCCTGATCGATTGCACATCCTCGGCAACTAATCTTGAAAACCTTCAATCTTTAAACTCAAAATACTTGATTTTCAATTTACATTCATTCAAAAGGGGCCTGCATTCACACTGACACCCCTGCTCCGGCATGGGTCGGAGCCTGGGTGCCAGAAAGCCAGAAGGCATTTTTTTTACAAACAAAGTTAGGAATAACTAACAAAACTCCCTAAAAAGACCTTTTTTAGGAAAAAGCATAAGGAGAACCAAACAATGAAGCTGCTCATCTCCCTGGCCCTGATCCTGACCTCTTTTTTTTCCGCCATCCCTTCCTTTGCAGGTGATTCCCTGGTGGTCTACACCGCACGCAAGGAACACCTCATCAAGCCGGTCTTCGACGCCTACACCGCCAAAACCGGTACTGAAATCGAATACATCACCGGCAAGGCCGGCCCCCTGCTGACCAGGCTCAAGGCCGAAGGCACCAACACTCCGGCCGATCTGCTCATCACAGTGGACGCAGGCAACCTCTGGCACGCGGCCAACGAAGGACTCCTCCTTCCGGTAAGCTCCGAAAAGCTGGACACCAACATCCCGGCCCACCTCAAGGACCCGCAGAACAGGTGGTTCGGCCTCTCCCTGCGGGCCAGGACCATTGTGTACAACACCGACAAGGTCAGCCCGGCCGGCTTGTCCACCTATGAGGCCCTGGCTGGTGACGAATGGAAGAACCGGCTGGTCCTGCGCACCTCCAAAAAAGTCTATAACCAGTCCCTGGTCGCCTCGTTTATCGCCGAACACGGTGAGGCGGTCGCGGAAAAGACCGTCAGGGGATGGGTTGCCAACCTGGCCGCCGCTCCCTTCTCCAACGACACCAAGACCATGGAAGCCGTGGCCGCAGGCATCGGTGACGTGGGCATCGTGAACACCTACTACTACGGTCGGCTCATGAAAAAGGACCCCACCCTGCCCCTGGCCCTGTACTGGCCCAATCAGAATGAGTCCGGCGTACATGTGAACGTCTCGGGCGGCGGGGTTATCAAACACTCCAAAAACAGTGACGGTGCTCTCCGTTTTCTGGAATGGCTCTCCTCCACCGAAGCCCAGTCCCTGTTCGCCGACGCCAACATGGAATACCCGGCCAACCCCGCCGTGCCCACCTCCGACGAGGTCCTGGCCTGGGGCGAATTCAAGGCCAATCCCCTGAACGTGGCCACCTACGGTGAGCATCAGGGAGCCGCCATCAGACTCATGGACCGGGCCGGATACAAATAAAGACACCTCCGTTCCGTGGCCGGGGCTTCGGCTCCGGTCGCGGGATATTTCCCTCCCAGGCAACCACTTCTTTTTCTTGACGAAAAGAGGATACGAAAAAGATACTACTGATCCAAGGGTAGGAAAAAACGTATGTACAGAAACACCTTCCTCGACGGCTGGAAAATCGCAGCCGGAATCGTCGCCCTGGTGGTGCTGGTTCCCCTGTGGCAGATACTGTCCCATGCGTTGACTCCTGCCGGGCCGGTCTGGGTCCATCTCAAGGACACTCTGCTCCCCGAACTGATCTCCAACACCCTTCTGCTTCTTGTCGGTGTCGGGTCCGCCACCCTGGTGCTCGGTACCTCTCTGGCCTGGCTGACCGGGGCGTGCGATTTTCCCGGCCGGAAGTTCTTTACCAGAGCCCTGCTGCTGCCCTTTGCGGTCCCGGCCTATGTGCTGGCCTTCACCACTCTCGGACTTCTTGATTTCAGCGGACCGGTGCAGGGGGCCCTGCGCATGATCGCCCCGGACCTGGTGCGTTCTTTTCCCGACGTCCGCACTCCGGGCACGGTCATCGCCGTGCTCACTCTGGCCTTCTACCCCTACACCTACCTGCTGGCCCGCAACGCATTCGCCACCAGGGGCAGAACCGCCATGGAGGCGGCCCGTACCCTGGGCCTCGGTCCGGGCAGAGCCTTCTTCAAAGTGGTGCTGCCCATGGCCAGACCCTGGCTGGCCGCGGGAACCATGCTCGTACTCATGGAGACCATGGCCGACTTCGGCATTGTGTCCATCTTCAATTTTGACACCTTCACCCTGGCCATCTACAAAGCCTGGTTCGGATTCTTCTCCTTGTCCGCCGCGGCCCACCTCTCCTCCATCCTGGTGGTGTTCGCCCTGATCCTGGTGATCACCGAAAACAGCCTGCGCAAACGGATGCGGTTCACCCAGGTCGGACGCGCAACGCCATCTCCCCGCATCAGACTCTCCCGGGGCGCAGGATGGGCGGCCGCGACCCTCTGCACCATGGTTTTCGCCCTGGCCTTTGCCTGTCCCGTACTCCAACTCATGGTCTGGGCCGTACGCGCCATCCCCTCTGAGCTGACCGGCCGGTACGCGACCATGGTCGGGACCACCCTGACCCTGGCCGGGCTGGCCGCCGGGCTGGTCACCCTGACCGTACTGGTCCTGGCCTATGCCGGACGTCGCCACGACGACTTCTTCACCCGAACCATGATCCGACTGTCCACCATGGGGTACGCCATCCCGGGAACCGTGCTGGCAGTGGGCGTGGTCCTGCCCACCGCCGCCCTGGACAATATGGTCATCGACGCAGCCGGAACCCTTTTCGGCCTGGAGATCGGTCCTGTATTTCAGGGCACCATCCTGATCATGCTCGGGGGGTATCTGGTCCGGTTCATGGCTGCCGGGTTCAACCCGGTACACAGCGCCATGGAGCGCATCTCCCCGAGCCTTGATGAAGCGGCCCGGCTGCACGGCGTCCGGGGCCCGGCCCTGCTTCGCCGGGTGCACGGCCCCATGCTCAAAAACGGGCTGACCACTGCTGCACTGCTGGTTTTTCTGGACGTCATGAAGGAGATGCCCATCACCCTGATGACCCGCCCCTTCGGCTGGGACACCCTGGCCGTGAAAATCTATGAACTGACCTCGGAAGGAGAATGGGAGCGGGCCGCCCTGCCGGCCGTGGCTCTGGTTCTGGCCGGTCTCGCTCCGGTTTTCCTCCTGAACCGATCCGACACCACTTCGTGAGGTACACATCATGCATCCACTGCTCGCCATTCAAGACATTGAAAAATCTTTCGGCTCCCAGACCGTCCTGCACTCCATCTCCCTGTCCCTGAACAGGGGCGAAATCGGCTGTCTCCTGGGGAGAAGCGGTTGCGGCAAGACCACCCTGCTGCGTCTCATCGCCGGATTCGAGACCCCGGACAAGGGCAGCATCTCCATTGACGGAACATCCATCTCCACTCCGGACGGAGTGCTCCCGCCCGAAGAGCGGGGCATCGGCATGGTCTTCCAGGACTATGCCCTGTTTCCTCATCTGACAGCAGCCGAAAACATCGGTTTCGGTCTGCACGCAATTCCGCTCCGGGAGCGGAAAAAGCGCGTCGCCGAACTGCTCTCGGTCATCGGGCTGCCCGACACGGCAGGCCGGTACCCTCACGAGCTGTCCGGCGGACAGCAGCAGCGCATCGCCCTGGCCCGGGCCCTGGCCCCGCGCCCGTCCCTCCTGCTCCTGGACGAACCCTTTTCCAACCTCGATCCCACCCTGCGGGAGGCCCTGTCCGAAGAAGTGCGGGTCATCCTCAAAAGCCAGGACACCACGGCCCTTCTGGTCACACACGACCAGAAAGAGGCCTTTGCCATGGCCGATCGCATCGCGGTCATGGACCGGGGGCACATTCTGCAATGGGATACCCCCCAGGCCGTATACGAAACTCCGGCCGTTCCGGAAGTATGCGAATTCATCGGAGAAGGAGCCCTGATCCAGGGAGTGATCAAAGACGAAAACACCGTCGACACCGCCCTGGGAGAGGTCAGAGGAAAGCCGGCCACGCATCTGGCAAAGGGAACTCCGGTCCGGATCCTGATCCGCCCTGATGAAATAACGTACGACGAAGCAGGAAAGCACCGAGGCGTCGTGACCAGGAAAAGCTTTCGAGGCAAGGCGACCCTGTACCGCTTCGAACTGTCGGAAACCGAAACGGTCACGGCCCTGCTCGAAAACGAGCGCAGGCTCGAAATCGGAGAACAATGCCCACTCAGGGGGAGACCAAGGCGGCTGGTCGTCTATCCGAAGTAGCCAGCTGCAACCGGTCATCTCCGGGTACCCACCCTCATCGTAGCATGCGTGTCGGTTTCCTTCACTGCAACTACGACAGGCGGATGCTACCCGATGACCAAGAACATCTTCATTGTCGGTTCGGACCCCTTCAACCTGGCCCAGATGCGGGCCCTGCCCGACAGCTGCGAATACCGGTTCCACTCCCTGATCGAAACCCCGGACATCAAATGCACGGACCATTTTCCGGTCCGGAAGTTTCTGGACCACGCCCTTGCCCGGATGCGGGCCTTTCCCGGATCCGTGGATGCGGTGGTCGGCTACTGGGACTTTCCGGTGAGCACCATCCTTCCCCTCCTGCGCGCCCCCCTGGGCCTGCCCGGACCGAGTCTGGAGGCGGTTCTGAAATGCGAACACAAATATCTGAGCCGGATGCTCCAGGCCGAGGTCATCCCGGACCTGCTGCCCAGATTCTGCCGGGTGGATCCCTTCAGCCCGACATCCCTATGCCCGCTGGAGTTTCCCTTCTGGCTCAAGCCGGTCAAGTCGGTCTGCTCCCACCTGGGGTTTCGCATCGACTCCGAGGCCGATTTCAAGACCAGCCTGGCCGTGATTCGTGAAAACATCTTCCGCTACGCCGAACCCTTCAACGAATTTCTGGACATGGCCGAGCTGCCCTCCTGGATACGGGGAGTAGACGGCAACTTCTGCATTGCCGAATCCCTGATCTCCGCAGGGAGGCAGTGCACCCTTGAAGGATACGTGCATCGCGGCGAGACCGAGGTCTACGGGGCCGTGGATTCCATCCACGACGACGACCACCCCTCCTGCTTCACCCGATATCAGTACCCCTCCTCCCTGCCCGGTCCGGTCCTGAGCCGCATGGAATCGGCCACCAGAAAGATCATCGCCCACATCGGATATGACGATTCCCCGTTCAACATCGAATTCTACTGGAACCCGGCCAGGGACGCCATCCGGCTCCTGGAAATCAACACCCGCATCTCCAAGTCCCACTGTCCCCTGTTCCGGATGATGGACGGCCGGTCCCACCACGCCGTCATGATCGAAACGGCACTGGGCCGAAAGCCTGACTTCCCCCTTCGTCGGGGAAGATTCAATCTGGCCGCCAAGTTCATGCTCCGAAAATTCCGGGACGGCATGGTTCGCTCCGTTCCCGGAAAGAGGGACGTCACGGCCCTCAAAACCGTCTTTCCCGAGGCCGAGATCCTGATTCAGGTCAAACCCGGGCAGCGACTCTCCTCCCTGCCGGAACAGGACAGCTACAGCTACGAAATCGGCGTACTCTACCTCGGGGCGGACAGCGAACAGGAACTGCTGGACAAGCACCGGACCGCCCGGGGCATGCTCCCCTTTGTCATCGACCCCGTCTAGGAGGCTTCATGCACATCGTCCGCGACTTTCCCCACAAGGTACTGGTCCTGGAAAACGAGTGGATCCCCATGCCCGACGGCATCCGCCTCGCCGCCCGGATATGGCTGCCGGAATCGGCCCGCACCACCCCTGTCCCGGCCATTCTGGAATACATCCCCTATCGCAAGCGGGACTCCATGCGCAGCCGGGACACCCAGATCTACACATATTTTGCCGGACACGGGTATGCCGGAGTCCGGGTGGATATCCGGGGCAGCGGGGATTCCGAAGGGGTGCTCGAGGACGAGTACCTCCCCCGGGAACTGGAGGACGGCCTGGCTATTCTGCGCTGGCTGGAGGCCCAGCCGTGGTGCGACGGCCGGGTGGGCATGATGGGCATCTCCTGGGGCGGCTTCAACGGGCTGCAGCTGGCGGCCATGCGTCCGCCCCAGCTGGGAGCCGTAATCACGGCCTGCTCCACGGACGACCGGTTCGCCGACGACGTGCACCATATGGGGGGGTGCCTCCTCGGCGACAACCTGTCCTGGGCCTCGACCATGCTCGCCTACAATTCCTGCCCTCCGGATCCGGAAATCGTGGGTGACGGATGGCGGGAGATGTGGATGGAGCGGCTGCAGGGCAGCGGGCTGTGGCTTGAGAAGTGGCTTCGGCACCAGCGACGCGACGAATACTGGCAGCACGGTTCCGTATGTGAAAATTTTTCGGCCATTACCTGCCCGGTTCTGGCCGTAAGCGGCTGGGCCGACGGATACTCCAATGCTGTCTTCCGTCTCCTGGAAGGGCTTCAGGGTCCTCGCAAGGGGCTTATCGGCCCGTGGGGGCACAAGTACCCCCATCTGGGCATCCCCGGCCCGGCCATCGGATTTCTTCAGGAGGCGCTCAGATGGTGGGATACCTGGCTCAAGGGCAGGGATACCGGAATCATGGACGAGCCCATGCTTCGAGTCTGGATGCAGGACAGCGTCCCGCCCACTACACAGTACTGTTTCCGGCCGGGACGCTGGGTATCGGAGCCGGGCTGGCCCTCCCCGAACATCTCCGCCCTTTCCTACTGTCTGACTCCGGGCAGGATGCTCGCGTGCAGCGAAACGGCCCCCGAAGAAGCCCACCCCGTGCAGTCCCCTCTTGGTCTGGGGTTGTTCGCGGGGAAATGGTGTTCTTATGCCGATGCCCCGGACCTGCCCCATGACCAGCGTCAGGAGGACGGCGGAGCCCTGGTCTATGACAGCCTGCCTCTTACGGAATCGCTTGAAATTCTCGGCGAACCGGAGCTGGTACTACACATTGAGTCGGACACTCCCGTGGCCATGCTGGCCGTTCGCCTCTCGGACATTCTGCCGAATCAGAAGGCCACCCGGGTCACATACGGCCTTCTCAACCTCACCCATCGGAACGGTTCCGAGAATCCCGTGCCCCTGAAACCGGGTAAACGATACCGGGTCCGCATCCCTCTGAACCACATCGCCCACTCCTTTCCGACCGGTCACAGGATTCGGGCGGCCATCTCCACTTCCTACTGGCCCCTGGCCTGGCCCGCCCCGGAACCGGCCCGGGTGACCATTCACACCGGCAGGAGCCGTCTCATCCTCCCGGTACGCGCCCCCAGCAGAGAAGATGACCTCCTGCCGGACTTTCTCCCTCCCGAAGCTGCTCCGCCACTTCGCCTGGATATCATCCAGCCGGAACAGCACGACTGGCGGGTCATCCGCCATCTGGCCGACGACGTCTCCATCCTGGAGGTACTCAACGATAGCGGCGTAAAACGAATTGGAGAGATCGACCTTGAAATGGGACGTAGAACCCAGGAGCGATACACCTACCAGGGCGACGACTTCAATTCGGTCCGGGGGCAGACCCTGTGCGAACGGAGTTTTGGGAGAAAGGGATGGCAGGTTCGAACTTCGACCAGGACGGTGCTGAGTTCCACGGCCACGGAATTCTCTATCCGAGCCGAACTGGACGCTTTTGAAGACGAGACCCGGGTCTTTTCCGAAAACTGGTTGTATCGTATTCCCAGGGATCTGGTCTGATCACTGTCTCGGACAAGATTATCACCTGAATTTACGCAGGTTTCAACTTTTCTCAAAATAATTGGACACATGGGACCTGTACGACCTCTATCCCTCTTCCTTCGCGTCCTTCGCGGTCAAAGAATCTTACGCACCTGCCGGCAAGTCGGCGTAGGGGCGCCACTGCATGCGCCCGTTTTGAAGACGGCAGTGCTGGGGGGATGGGGATGACTCCTGGGGTTTTTGCTCGTCTTGGGGGCTCGGGCGCACGCAGTGGCGCCCGTACGCTATGATCCTGGCTCGGTGGTTATTCCGGATGGTTGGAGGTGCGTAACTTCAGTTGCTCCATTCCCGGCAACCTCACTCTCTCTTCTTGGCAACAACACCCGTCTCATGTATCCGGGATTCAAAAAAGGAGTCCCGCATGACAGGCGACACCCACAGCAAGTTCATCGGTTATCTTCTCTGGATCTTCGGCTTCACCGGTGCCCACCGGTTCTACTACGGACGGCCCGTGTCCGGAACCATCTATTTCCTCACCCTTGGCCTGCTGCTCATCGGCTGGATCGTGGACCTGTTCCTGATTCCCTCCATGGACCGGTCCGCGGACCTCAGGTTCAGGTCGGGCCGGATCAACTACTCCGCGGCCTGGATCCTGCTCACCTTTCTCGGATTGTTCGGCGTGCACCGCATGTACATGGGCAAATGGTTGACCGGCATCCTGTACCTGCTTACAGGCGGATTCTTCCTTATCGGCTGGATCTACGACTTCTGGACCCTGAACACCCAGATCACCGAAATCAATGCCCGGTCCTGATCTTTTAAAAAAAGTCACTATTCAGGTAGCCGGTTCGGGATTAAAAGGATTATGCTCCTTCGTCGCAGGCTTACAGGATTATCCGTCCTTTGATCGTAATCCCGTTAATCCTTTTACTCCCTATAATCCCTAAACGTATTACCCGAGGTGAATAGTTGCCAAAAAAATTCCCTTTTTGACCTGCATCAAAGAATCATCCGCCACTTTCCCCTAGATCAGGAATCAACGGACGACGAAACCGTCTCCGGACAAACGAACTCAATAACCTGATCAAAGGGGAAAACAATGTTCTGTAATCAGTGTGAACAAGCGGCAAAGGGAATCGGATGTGATAAGATGGGCGTGTGCGGAAAGACTCCGGATGTGGCCGCCCTGCAGGATCTGCTCATCCACGCCGCCAAGGGCCTCTCCCTGTACGCGGTGGAAGGACGCAGAGTCGGCGTGACCGATGAAAAAATGAACACCTTCACCAACGAAGCGGTCTTCTCCACCCTGACCAATGTGGATTTCGATCCGGACCGGTTCGTCGCCCTCATCGAAAAATGCGACACATTAAAGGAAGAGCTCAAGGCCAGGGTCAAGGCAGCCGGCGGCAACGTCGACTTTACCGAAGAGCCGAACACCTCTCTGATCTCCGCCCTGGTGAACAAGTTCATGGGCACCAAAAAGCAGGACCTCCTGTTCACCGGCCACCCGGAAGTCGTTTTCTCCGAGCATGATCAGGCCAGACTGGTGGCCATGGGCGAGCAGGTCGGCATCCGGGCCAAAGAGGGAGAAAACGCGGACATCGTCTCCCTGCGCCAGATCCTGGTCTTCGGCCTCAAGGGTGTGGCCGCCTACGCCGATCATGCCCGCATCCTGGGCCAGAGCGACGACACAGTGTCCGCCTTCATCCACGAGGCCCTGGTGGCCACTTTGAACCCGGAACTGGGCGTTGATGAACTGGTCGGGCTGTGCCTCAAGTGCGGCGAAGTCAACCTGCGGGCCATGGAGCTGCTGGACGCCGGCAACACCGGCACCTACGGTCACCCCGTTCCCACAGAAGTGCCCCTGGGCGCCAAAGCGGGCAAGGCCATCCTGGTTTCCGGCCATGACCTCAAGGACCTGCACGACATTCTCAAGCAGACCGAAGGCAAGGGCATCAACGTGTACACCCACGGCGAAATGCTCCCCTGCCACGGCTACCCCGAGCTTAAGAAGTACGACCATTTTTACGGCCACTACGGCACGGCATGGCAGAACCAGCAGAAGGAATTCGCCGCGTTCCCCGGTGCCATCGTCATGACCACCAACTGCATCCAGAAACCGGCCGTGTCCTACCAGGACAACATCTTCACCACCGGCCTGGTGGGCTGGCCCGGTCTGACCCACATCGGGGACGACAAGGACTTCACCCCGGCCATCGAAAAAGCCCTGGCCCTGCCCGGGTTCCCCGAAGACACGGACAAAGACACCGTTATGGTCGGTTTTGCCCGCAACACGGTCATGTCCGTGGCCGACAAGGTCATCGACGCGGTCAAGGCCGGTGACATCCGCCACTTCTTCCTGGTGGGCGGCTGTGACGGCGCCAAGCCCGGCCGGAACTACTACACCGAGATGGCCGAGAAGATACCGTCCGACTGCATGATCCTGACCCTGGCCTGCGGCAAATTCCGGTTCTTCGACAAAAAGCTGGGCGATATCGGCGGCATCCCCCGCCTCCTGGACGTGGGCCAGTGCAACGACGCCTACTCCGCCATCCAGATCGCGGTGGCCCTGGCCGGAGCATTCGAGTGCGACGTCAACGACCTGCCCCTGTCCATGATCCTGTCCTGGTACGAGCAGAAGGCCGTGGCCATCCTGCTGACCCTGTTCCACCTGGGCATCACCAACATCAAACTCGGTCCCACTCTGCCGGCCTTCATCACTCCCAACGTGTTGAATGTGCTGGTGGATACCTTCAAGATCGCTCCTATTACGACTGTTGATGAGGATCTGAAGGAGATTCTGGGGTAGGGGAACCTTCCACGGAAAATGCAAGCGGGGCGCCTGAGGGCGCCCCGCTTTTTTTTGGGGAAAGGGAAAGAACACGGACCTTCACGGACTCTCACTGACTCCCACGGACTGGGGAGGGGGGGCGCGCCTGCGGCTTTTGTAACCGAACTGTTTCGGGGTTGGACCTATCATTTCAGATTCGGACAGGGTACGGAGGAAGCAAACCAAGGGAGGTTTTCATGCTTACAGGTAAATTTCTGTCCCTCTATGATCGGCTCACGGCAATCATTCCCAAAGAGCGGCTTATTCATGATCCCCTGCGCACCCTGACTTATGGTACGGATGCCAGCTTCTACCGGATGACGCCCAAGCTTATCGTCAAGGTGGAGAATGAAGACGAGGTGCTCACCACCATGGCTGCCTGCCGGGAGTTGCGGTTGCCGTACACCTTCCGGGCCGCGGGGACCAGCCTGTCCGGGCAGGCCCTGTCCGAGTCGGTGCTTATTCTGCTCGGTACCGACTGGAAGGAGTACACCATCCATGACGGCGGCAAATCCGTGACCCTGGATGTGGGTATTCTCGGGGCCGAGGCCAACCAGTTTCTGGCTCCGTACCAGCGCAAAATCGGGCCGGACCCGGCCTCCATCAACTCGGCCAAGGTCGGGGGCATCGTGGCCAACAACGCCTGCGGCATGTCCTCGGGCATCGAGGACAACACCCTGTACTCCATCCTGGGCATGCGGGTGGTCATGGACGACGGAACCGTGCTGGACACCACGGACCCGGTCAGCCGCAGGGAGTTTGCGGCCAAACGAAAGGACATCGTGGCCAAAATAACGGCCCTGTCCGAACGGGTCAAAGCAGATCCCGCCATGCTGGAAAAAATCCGGCACAAGTTCACCATCAAGAACACCACCGGGTACAGCGTCAACGCCCTCATTGAATCCGAAGATCCCATCGAAATGATCATGCGGCTCATGGTCGGGTCCGAGGGCACCCTGGGGTTTATCTCCAAAGTAACCCTGCGGACCATTGCGGACGCCCGTCTCAAGGCCACTTCTCTGGCCTTTTTCCCCTCCATCAAAATCGCCTGCGAGGCGATCCTGGCCCTGCGTGACGCCAAGGTCAGTGCGGCCGAGCTTATGGACCGGACATCCCTGCGTACCTCCGAAAACAAGCCGGGCATGCCCTCCTTTCTCAAGGACCTCGGTCCCGATGCCTGCGCCCTGCTTATCGAAACCTGGGCCAACGAGCAGGAAGAGCTCAATACCCAGATCGAGACCATCGCCACGGTCCTGGAGCCGTTCGAGTTGATCCGACCCGTAGCCTTCTGCACCGACCCCAAGGGATGCGGCGATCTATGGGAAATCCGCAAGGGACTGTTTCCCGCAGCCTGCATCGAGCGGGACATGGGGACCACGGTCATCATCGAGGACGTGGCCGTGCAGGTGGAACTGCTCGGAGACATGCTCACGGACCTGCAACAGCTGTTCAAAAAATACGACTACCAGAACTCAATCATCTGGGGCCACGCCTTTGACGGCAACGTCCATTTCGTGCTCACCCAGAATTTCGAAACCGATGCCGAAATCAAACGATACCAGTCTTTTATGGAAGATCTGGTGGAAATGATCGTGGGCAAGTACGATGGCTCCCTCAAAGCCGAACACGGTACGGGACGCAACATGGCCCCCTTCGTGGCCCGGGAATGGGGCGACGACATCCACGCGGTGATGCGCGAGATCAAGGAGATCTTCGACCCATCCGGGCTGATCAACCCGGGCACCATCATCACCGATGATCCCACGGCCTACCTGCACAACTTCAAGGAGATGCCGAGGGCCCATTCCCTGGTGGACACCTGCATCGAGTGCGGTTTCTGTGAACGGAACTGCGTCTCCCACGAGCTGACTCTGTCCGCCAGACAGCGCATTGTGGCCTGGCGGGAGATGGCCAGGCTGACCCGGTCCGGGAAAGACCCCAAGCGACTCAAGGAGCTGAAAACAACCTACGATTATTACGGCAACCAGACCTGCGCCGCAGACGGGCTGTGTGCCCTGACCTGCCCGGTGGCCATCGACACGGGCAAACTGGTCAAGCACCTGCGACATGAGACCAATTCTCCCCTGGCCAGGCGGACCGCGGCATGGGTCGGCGATCACATGTGCGCGGTCACCGGCGCGGCCCGAGTGGGACTCGGTACGGTGGGGGTTGTCCACTCGGTAATCGGCACCAGGGCCATGAACGCCATTGCCTCGGGGGCCAGAACCATCTCCGGGAACCGGATTCCCAGATGGACCGAACACATGCCGAGACGGGCCAAGGCTGTCCACCTCGAACCGGACCTGTTCGACGCTCCGCGCAAGGTGGTCTACTTCCCCTCCTGCATCACCCGAAGCATGGGCGTGGCCAGGGAATACAAGGAGGAACTCTCCCTGACACGGACCACGGAGAACCTGCTGCACAAAGCCGGGTTCGCCATCCGCTACCCCGAAGGGATGAACAACCTGTGCTGCGGCATGCCCTTTGCCAGCAAGGGCTTCACCGAAACAGCCGACAAAAAGGCCCGGGAGCTGGAAGCCGCTCTGTTGGCAATCTCGGACAACGGCGCCATCCCCATCCTGTGCGACACCTCACCCTGCCTGCTGCACATGAAACAGACACTGGATGAACGTCTCCAGCTCTTCGAGCCCATCGAGTTCACCCTGATCCATCTGGCCCCGCACCTGAAGTTCAACAAGGTCCCGGAAAGCGTGGCCATCCACGTGACCTGCTCGGCCCAGAAAATGGGGCTTGATGCCCGGCTCAAGGAGCTGGCCGAGATGTGTGCTGAAAAGGTGGCCGCCCCGAACATGAACTGCTGCGGATTTGCCGGAGACCGCGGGTTCACCTTCCCGGAACTGAACGCCCACGGGACGCGGAACCTGCAGAAGCAGTTGCCCCCGGACTGCACCCAGGGATATTCCACGAGCCGGACGTGTGAGATCGGGTTGTCCGAGCACGGTGGGATCACGTATAAGTCGATTCTGTACCTGGTGGATCGATGTACTGAATAAAACGGAGACGGGAGACCGGAGGCGGGAGACAGGAATACTGAACAGCCTGTTCTCCTCTCCGGCCTCCTGCCTCCCTTTTCCCGGCCTCTCTAGACCTACCAGACCTCCCGCCCGATCTCCGTACCTGTCTCCCACACCCCGTGCCGGTTCTGAAGTTTCAACTCCAGCCAGTCATCATACACCGTGCAGTGCAGGGTGTTGTTCGCATCCAGCCGCTCGGCCAGTCGGTTCACAAAATCGCTTCCGAACCAGCGAAGCTCCACCCGACCGCGCCCCGGCACTTTGCCCTTCATATTATCCTGAAGCACGCGGGCCTCGCGTTCGTTGCGCCTGAGAATAACGAACCCGGCCGAAGAGGGCACCCAGGTCGCCACACGCCGGATCTTGTCGATGGCGATATTCCCGCAGTCCACCCAGAGCCGGACCTGTCCGTCCGGCTGGAACGCCACCAGATCCGGCTTGAATTTCCACCCCACGCCCCTCTCAATACGCGGCTCCTGCTCCAGAAAAAGCACGAATCCGAGCAGCTTGAGCGCGATATGCCAGACCATCTCTCCGGTCCGGGCCACCAGAACCTCCTTGGCCCGGAGGTCCTGCCCGCCCATATGCCGCATCACCGTGCAGGTGAATTTCAAGCAGCCCCCTTCCGTTACCGTTTCATTTCTTCTGATACGAGGATTGTCCTGGTGGACAGACCGCGCTCCAGAGACTATTTTCAACCACCTTCACAACGCACAGACCAACCCGAGACGTCCATGCAAAGCAGCTTCCAGCTCGTCACCGAATACACGCCCCAGGGCGACCAGCCCCGGGCTATCGACCAGATCGTGACCAACATCAAACAGGGCGTGCATGACCAGGTTCTGCTCGGGGTAACCGGGTCGGGCAAGACCTTCACCATGGCCAACGTGGTGGCGGAACTCAACCGCCCCACCCTGGTCATGGCCCCCAACAAGACCCTGGCCGCCCAGCTGTTCAACGAGTTCAAGGAACTCTTCCCGCACAATGCGGTGGAGTATTTCGTATCCTACTACGATTACTACCAGCCCGAAGCCTATCTGCCGCGCACCGATGTGTTCATTGAAAAAGATGCCTCCATCAACGACGAGATCGACAAGCTCCGCCACTCGGCCACCCACGCCCTGCTCACCCGGCGAGACGTGCTTATCGTGGCCTCGGTGTCCTGCATCTACGGCCTGGGCTCCCCGGAATTCTACTCCAACATGACCGTACCCGTCGAGGTCGGACAGACCATGGCTATGGAGGAACTCCTGGCCCGGCTGGTGGACATCCAGTACGAACGCAATGACATTGATTTCCACCGCGGCACCTTCCGGGTCCGGGGCGACGTAGTGGAACTCATCCCGGCCTATTTTCACGCCAGGGCCCTGCGTATCGAATTTTTCGGGGATGAGATCGACGGCATCTACGAGACCGATCCCCTGACCGGGGAGGTCCGATCCGAAGAGGAGAAGGCCCTCATATTTCCCGGCAGCCATTACGTGGCCGATCAGGAGAACCTGAAGCGGGCCGTCAACGACATCCGGGAGGAACTCCGATCCCGACTGCAGTATTTCGAAGAAGAAAACAAGCTCGTGGAGGCCCAGCGCCTGAACCAACGGGTCCAGCTGGATCTGGAGATGATCGATGAAATAGGGTACTGTAGCGGCATCGAGAACTATTCGCCCCACCTGGAAAACCGGGACCCCAAGCTGCCGCCCTACACCCTGATCGACTATTTCCCGGACGATTTCCTGCTGATCATGGACGAATCCCACGTGGGCGTGTCCCAGGTCCGGGGCATGTACAACGGAGACTATTCCCGGAAAAAGACCCTGGTGGATTTCGGCTTCCGGCTTCCTTCAGCCCTTGGCAACCGGCCTCTGCGGTTCGAGGAGTTTCGGGCCAAACAGAGCCAGACAGTGTATGTCTCGGCCACCCCCGGGGACTGGGAGATCCAAACCTCCGAAGGGGTGGTCGTCGAACAGATCATCCGTCCCACCGGATTGCTCGACCCCGAGGTCGAGGTCCGCCCGGTGACCGGTCAGATTGACGATCTCATCGGGGAATGTCTGGCCAGGCATGAACGAAACGAGCGGGTTCTGGTGACCACCCTGACCAAACGCATGGCCGAGGACCTGACCGAATTTCTTCAGGAACGGGGAATCCCGACCAAGTATCTGCACTCGGACATCGACACTCTGGAGCGGGTGGCCATCATTCAGGCCCTGCGGGCCGGGGAGTTCTCGGTGCTGGTGGGCATCAACCTGCTCCGGGAAGGACTGGACATCCCCGAAGTCTCACTGGTGACCATTCTGGATGCGGACAAGGAAGGATTTCTCAGATCGTACAGGTCCTTGATCCAGACCTTTGGCCGGGCCGCCCGCAACGAGCAGGGCCGGGTCATCCTGTATGCAGACAGAATCACCGATTCCATGCGCACGGCCATGGGGGAAACGGAGCGACGACGGGAGAGGCAGGATGAGCACAACCGGGAGCACGGCATTACGCCCCGTTCGATACGCAAGAGTTTCACTAATGTCCTGGAAGCGATCTATTCATCTACCCGGGAAAAAGAGAAGACCCTGCTGGCGGCCGAAGAAAAAGAGGTCTATGGAAAGGATGCCAAATCCCTTGCCAGGGGAATCAAGAATCTGGAGCGGGACATGCGGGCGGCTGCCAAGGACCTGGAGTTCGAAAAGGCAGCGCTGCTGCGGGACAAGATCGCTCTGCTGCGAGAGGAGTTGACGCAGCTAGGGTGAGGGCGAGGGGGGCACAGCGTCTTCTCTGCCTTTGGTAAAATTTTCGGTTCGAGACACCCGTGCAGCTCTGCACAAGACCGGTTTCAGCTACAGTACCAGCAGGTCCCAGGGAAACCCCGCCGCATCATCCAGCACCCGGTACGCTCCTCCAAAATCTCTCCGCCCCCCCTCTTCGGGCCACGCCACCACGGTCATCCCGGCCGCCACCCCGGCGGCCATGCCCACCAGGGAATCCTCCACCACCAGCCCCTCACCCGGAGTCACTCCCATACGGGTACAGGCCACCAGATACGGTTCAGGATCGGGCTTTCCGTTACGGATGTCCTCGGCCGAAATACAGAACCGGAATACGCCCTCCTGTCCCAGGGCCCGCAGGTTGCCGAGCACTACTTCCCGGTCTCCGTTGGACACGGTTGCCTGAGGTATACCCAGCCTGTGCAGCCGCCGGACAACCTCCACCGCCTCAGTCCGCGCCAGGTCCGCCCTCACCCGACGGACATAGTCCAGGGCGCACTCTTTTCGAAAACTCGCTTCAGTATCCCCTTCCGGAATCCGATGGCGCAAAATCTCCCACTTTTCGACCATGGACTTACCCAGCAGAAGCCCGTTGTCCTCTTCGGTCAAGGTATAGTTCCGACTGAGACACCAGTCCCGGATCACCGCATAATGCAGGGGCTCGGTATGGATCAGGGTCCCGTCGATATCCCAGAACACGGCTCGAATCCGTTGTCCGTCACTGCCCGCCATACACACTCTCGCTCAAAACGGCCTGAGCCGCCATCTCGTCGGTGATCAACACCTCGGCATGCCCCCCCTCGAGAACCGCCTTCAGGATTCTGGCCTTGTGCCCCCCTCCTGAAGCCACCACCTTGCACGGAATGTCTTTGAGTCGTGTAAAATCACTACCCATGAATCGATTGTTCAGGGGGTGATCCACAGGTCTGCCCGTTTCATCCAGAAAGTATCCGAAAATCTCTCCCACGGCCCCAGCGTCCAGCAAAGAGTACCATTCTTCACGGGTCAGGGCCCCGAGATCCACATTGGTCGACCTCGTGGTCAGGTCGCCCGCCCCGACCAGGGCCATATCCACCCGGGACGCCCGCTCAAACACTTCGTCAAACATTGCCTGGGAAATGAGCACCTCCCGCACGGCTTCGGACGAAACATACATGGGCGCGGCAATGAAGTAGCATTCGACAGCGCTCAGCTTGCGGGCAAACACCGAGGCCACGTCATAGGGGTTGGTGGTGGCACTGTGGGGCAACCCTCCGAACAGGGAAACAATGGATACCTCCCCTGCGGGTCGCTGTCTGAGTCCCCTCGCCGCGGCCCGCAGCGTTTTTCCCCAGCCGAGCCCCAGGCTCTGCCCGTCCCGCAGGGACTCGGAAACATACATGCCTGCGGCCATACCTATGGCGGCATACAGTTTGTTCTCCCTCGCCGGCGTGGGCACCACCACGGCCTTGACCAGCCCGTACCGCCGTTCCAGACGCCGCTCCAATGCCACGCACCCGGCCGTTTCAGAGTTGATCAGGATCTGCACCAGGCCGGACTCCCGACACTCCTGGAGCATCCTGTTCACCCTGGCCCGGGTCAATCCCAGGCGGGAGGCGATCTCTGCCTGGGTCAATTCCTCATTATAGTATGCCCAGGCCACCCTGGTCATCAGTTCTTCGTCTCGTTCCATCTTCAATCCATCTTTATCGTTGTGCAGACATTTCGAGAA